>NZ_QSAS01000007.1:0-98549 GCF_003465485.1 Collinsella sp. AF11-11
CTTAATGTGCTTTCCGTCTTGCGCAGGACTGTAGAGCAGCAAACTTAACCGCCCCGCCCGGCAGGCGAGCGGACGACAACGACATCTGTCCAACAATTCGTGCGAAACACAATGAAAAACCGTTTGATGTGAGTTAATATAAACAACGTCGTGAATCTGACTCCTGCCGCATGCATGACAGGGGTTAAACACAAAAAGGAGTCAATTATGGTTTCTGAGAAGGCTACCCTCGTCAATCCGCAGGGTCTTCACATGCGTCCGGCTGGCCTCTTCGCCTCCACCATGGGCAAGTACGCCTGCGACGTGACGGTCGTCACCCCCGAGAAGGAGGTCAACGGCAAGTCCCCGATGGCCCTCATGGCTGCTGGTATCCCCTGCGGTACCGAGGTCGAGGTCAAGTGCGACGGCGCTGACGAGGCCGAGGCTCTGGCTGCTGCCATCGAGCTCATCAAGAGCGGTCTTGGCGAGTAGAACTCAAACGGGTCGCATGTTGAACAACTAAGTTCATATTTGGGGGCGCAGTGACCTGTTGTAAGGTAGCTGCGCTCTTTTGTCATGGATATGGCAAAACGCTTTATCACATGACACGGAGAGAGGAATGGGAATGTATCAGGGAGTCAACGCTTCCGAGGGCATCGGTATCGGCACCGTCATGGTCGCCGTCGATCCCGACTTGACGTTTGAGCCGCACGAGGTTGCTGATTCGGCAGCAGAGAAGGAGCGCTATCAGTCCGCTCTTTCGGTCTTCTGCGAGAAGACCCAGGCTCAGGCCGACCACATGAAGGAGACGGTGGGCGAGGCCGAGGCCGAGATCATGAGCGGACACATTGTCCTGGCTCAGGACCCGGGCATGACCGACGCCATCAACGCCGCCATTGACGGCGGTACCTGCGCCGAGCAGGCGCTCATGGACACCTCGACCATGTTCGAGAACATGTTCCTGTCCATGGACGACGAGATGTTCCGTCTGCGCGCGGCCGACATCGCCGACATCCGCACCGGTATTCTGGCCGAGCTGCTGGGCAAGGAGGTCGTCGACCTCTCCGTCCTGCCCGAGAACACCGTCGTTGTCGTGCACGACCTCACGCCGTCCATGACCGCCACGATCGATAAGGCCCACGTTGCCGGTATCGTTACCGAGACCGGTGGCCGCACGTCGCACTCCGCGATCATTGCGCGCGCCCTCGAGATCCCGGCTGTCCTTTCGGTTTCCAACAGCTGCACCGCGCTGCGCAACGGTATGACCGTTGTCGTCGACGGCGGCAAGGGTATCGTTGAGGCCGATCCCGACGAGGAGACGCTCGCAGCCTACACCGCCAAGGCCGAGGCTTTCGCTGCCGAGAAGGCAGCCCTCGAGGCCTTCCGTGGCAAGCCGTCTGTGACTGCCGATGGCATCAAGAAGATCATCGCCTGCAACATCGGTAACCCCGATGACGTGCCCAACGCGCTCGATCACGACGCCGAGGCCATCGGTCTGTTCCGCTCCGAGTTCCTGTTCATGGACTCTGCTGAGCTTCCTTCTGAGGAGGAGCAGTTCAACGCCTACCGTAAGGTCGCCAGCGCGCTCAAGGGTGCTCCGGTCATCATCCGCACGCTCGATGTGGGCGGCGACAAGGAGATTCCGTATCTGCACATGGTCAAGGAAGATAACCCCTTCATGGGCTTCCGCGCCGTGCGTTATTGCCTGGCCAATCCCGACCAGTACAAGGTACAGCTCCGCGCTCTGCTGCGCGCTAGCGCCTTCGGTGACGTCAAGATCATGATCCCGCTCGTCACCTGCGTCGAGGAGGTCTTGGCTGTCAAGGAGCTCGTCGAGCAGTGCAAGGCCGAGCTGACCGAAGAGGGTCGCAAGTTCAACGAGAACATCGAGGTCGGCATTATGGTCGAGACGCCCGCCGCTTCGCTGCTCGCAGACCGTCTGGCCGAGGTCGCCGACTTCTTCTCTATCGGCACCAACGACCTAATCGGCTACACCATGTGCGCCGACCGTGGCAACGACACCATCTCTAACCTGTACCAGGTGTACTATCCCGCCGTGCTCCGCTCGCTCAAGAACATCATCGAGAGCGGCGTTAAGGCCGGCATCATGGTCGGTATGTGCGGCGAGGCCGCTGCCGATCCGCTGCTCGAGCCGCTGCTGATCAGCTGGGGCCTGGAGGAGTTCTCGATGAGCGCTCCGTCGATCCTACGCGCCCGCAAGACCATCAGCCAGTGGACCAAGGCCGAGTGCGACGAGCTCGCCGAGAAGGCGCTCGCCTGCAACACCGCCGCCGAGGTCAAGGCACTGCTCGAGTCCGCAGCTCGCTAATTTGGTATCAGAGGTAACCGCGTGGTTGGAATGGGCCGGCCACGCGGCCCTCACATATACAGGGGGTACTGTAAATGTTCTACACGCTAACCGCTAACCCGGCTGTCGACATGACGGTTTCGAGCTCTCCGCTCGAGCCCGACGAGAACGTCCGCACCGGTTCGGCCAGCTACACGGCTAACGGCAAGGGCCTCGACGTGTCCTTCGCCTTTAAGAAGATGGGCGTCGACACCGTCGCGCTCGGCTTCTTCGCTGGCTTTACGGGCAAGTTTATCGTCGAGGAGGTCATGAACCTGGGCTGCTTGTGCCGCCCGGTCTGGACCGACGGTATCACGCGCATCAACACCTACGTCAACGATGGCCAGCACGAGTACGGCATCCTGAACCCCGGTGCTCCGATCACGCCGCAGCATCAGGAGGAGCTCTACAACATCCTGGACACCGCGGGCGACCTTGAGTGCCTGATCGTCTCCGGCTCCGTGCCTCCCAAAGCTACGCCCGACTTCCTGGCTCAGGTCATGGAGCACGCTCAGGCCCGTGGCGCCGACGTCGTCCTGGACCTGTCCTCCGACAAGCTCAAGGAGCTCGCTCACAAGAAGCCGCTGCTCATTAAGCCGAACCATCACGAGATGAAGGCTATCTTCGGCGTGCCGGTCGACACCGACGACGAGGTCCGCGTTGCCATGAAGCTGGCTCACGAGGCCGGCGTCCAGAACGTGCTGCTCACCCGTGGTAGCCGCGGTGACGCTTACTTCTCCAACGGCGAGGACATCTGGTATGCCAAGCGTGAGTTCAACATCAAGCTTGTCTCTTCCGTCTGCGCCGGCGACTGCACCCTCGCTGCGTTCCTGCACAAGTGGTACAGGGATCGCGACAACGTCGAGGAGGCCATGAAGCTCGCTATGGCCACCGGCGCCAACGTTGCTGAGTCCGTCGGCATCGGCGACTTTGGTCACGTCGACGAGTACAGCAAGCGCGTTGCCGTTCGCAAGCTCGATCGCAAGTAAGCGAAACACGACAAACTCGTGCGCATACGGCGTCCCGGTTTCGACCGGGGCGCCGTTTTTTGTCCCACTCGAACCTCGGAGCCGCGCTTCACGCGTTCCACACCGTCCACCGAGTTGTTGTAGCCTTTTGCCGAAGCGTGGAATATACTTTCATTAACACGTTGCTTCGTGAAAGGAACATTCATGATTTACACGCTTACTGCAAATCCCGCTATTGACTACAACATCTCCTGCGATGGCTTGTCCGCCAACACCGTTACCCGCACCCGTAACGCTGTCTACACCCCCAACGGCAAGGGTCTCAACGTTTCGTTTACGCTCGACCACTACGGCGTCGACACCACGATCCTGGGCTTCTTCGCCGGCTTCTCGGGTGAGTATATCGTTAAGGGCGCCGAGGCCCTGGGCGTGCCCGTCAAGCCCGTGTGGGCTGACGGCATCACGCGTGTTAACGTGTTCCTCAACGCCGGTCCCGACACCGAGTACAACATGGTCAACGCCGGTGCCGCCATCAACGAAGCCAACGAGCAGGAGATGTTTGAGCTTATCGATTCGCTCGATGACATGACCTGCCTGGTTATCAGCGGCTCGCTGCCCCCCAACACCTCCGAGAGCTTCCTGGCAGAGGTCCTGCGTCGCGTGAAGGCGAAGGGCGCCGAGTTCGTGCTCGATATCTCGAGCCATCAGCTGGCCGACCTCATTGCTATGGAGCCGTTGCTCATTAAGCCTAACGACGACGAGCTGCTCGACATCTTTGGCATTAAGGTGAGCGGTGGCGACGACGAGTCCGTCAAGGGCGCCATGGCCGAGCTGCACGCCAAGGGCGCTAAGAATGTACTGCTGACGCTCGGCGGCGACGGCGCGTACTTCTCCAACGGCGAGCACATCTGGTTTGCCAACCGCACCTTCGACGTCAAGCTGCTGTCGACCGTCTGCGCGGGCGACTCCTCGCTGGCCGCCTTCCTGTCCGTGTGGCACGACGCCCCCGAGCGCGTCGAGGATGCCCTGCGCCTCTCGATGGCCACCGGCGCCAACGTGGTCGAGTGCCCGGGTCTGGGCGATTTTGCCAAGGTCGATGAGTATCAGAAGGGTATTGCAATCCGTCAGGTTTGCTAGTTCCGGCACCTTGCCTGAATAGTTCAATTATTTCGCATCCGTCTTAGACCAGGACGGATGCGTTTTTGTTTATCGGACTTGCGTGTGCAGTGGAGGCTGTTTCTTGCTAGACTTCTTGCAGACGCAATCGATAGCCAATTTGATAGTCGCAGGAGGCCATAGGCATGTGCAATGTTTCGCTCAACGGTACGCAGCCGACCGATGCCTCTATCCGTGTCCTGCGTGCGCTTGAGGCAGCAGGTCTTGAGGCTTGGTACGTGGGCGGTTGGGTACGTGATGCCCTGATGGGACGCCCCAGCCACGATGTTGACATGTGCTGCAGCGGCCTGTGGCAGGAGTCCAAAGAGGCGCTCGAAGCGGCTGATATTGCCGTGGTTGAGTCGGGCATAAAATTTGGCGGCATCACGGCTATTTGCGATGATGAGCGCATTGAGGTCACCACCTACCGCCTAGACGGCTTTTACACCGACGGCCGCCATCCCCAGAGTGTGGAGCGTGCGGCGTCGCTTGAGGACGATCTGGCGCGTCGTGACTTTACCGTTAACGCTATGGCCTGGCATCCCGAGCGTGGTCTTGTCGACCGCTACGATGGTCAGGGCGACCTAGACCGCAAGCTCATCCGCGCCGTTGGAGATCCCAAGCGTCGTTTTAACGAGGACGCGCTTCGCATGCTGCGCGCGGTGCGTTTTGCCTGCCGTCTGGATTTTATGATCGAGCCTAAGACTAAACAGGCGCTTGCCGAGTGCGCGCCGCTGCTCGATGCTGTGGCGCGCGAGCGCGTGGGCATTGAGCTCGAGGGTATCCTTTCGACCGGCCATGGGGGAGACGCGATGCTGCGCTACCCCGAGCTTGTTTGCGCCGCGGTGCCCGAGCTCGCGTCCGCTCGCGGGTTTGATCAACGCAGCGTCTATCATGCGTTTAACGTCTACGAGCATATCGCCCGCGTGCTGACGGTGGCGGGGGAGTTGGCGCTGTGCGACGGCTTTACACCCTCAATGAGCCTAATGTGGGCGGCGTTTTTGCACGACGTTTCCAAGCCCGATTGCTTTACGGTCGACCATGCGGGCGGCGGCCACTTTTACGGTCACCCCGAGCTCGGGGCCAAGAAGGCGCGCGCCATCATGGATCGCTTGGCGCTTTCGCACGACTTGGTCCGCGACGTGTGCCTGCTCATTAAGTACCACGACAAGCCGCTGCGCCCCGAGCGCTCCTGCTTGCTCAATATGATGCGCTTGCTTTCGGGCGAGGGCGTCGATACGCCGCGCCTGATGGACGAGCTTATGGACCTTAAGCGTGCCGACACGCTGGGCAAGGCGCCCTCGTGCTTCTATTACGTCGAGACGATCGAGGAGATGCGTACGCTCGCCCACGATCTGCTGCAGGCGGGGGAGCCCTATACACTCAAGATGCTTGCCATCAATGGTGGCGACCTGATCCGCGCCGGCGTCAAGCCGGGGCCGGAGCTGGGACAGCTTCTCAACGCCGCCCTCGACGCCGTGATCGAGGACAACATCCCCAACAACCGCGAAGCCCTCCTGGCTCATCTCAACTTGAATTAGCTAATTAGTTGACCTGCGCGTTCCATAACCTGTCGACAATTTTTCGGCAATTTGGAATTTCTTCTTGCGCTGATGTTTTTTGTCCCGTAATATATTTCCTCGCAGCACGGCAGTGCAGATGTCATGTGGCCCGTTCGTCTAGCGGTTTAGGACGCCGCCCTCTCAAGGCGGAGATCACCAGTTCGAATCTGGTACGGGCTACCACTTCTTTTCTGCCGAGGCCTATGGCCCGTTCGTCTAGCGGTTTAGGACGCCGCCCTCTCAAGGCGGAGATCACCAGTTCGAATCTGGTACGGGCTACCACGCATCTGATACCCGGTCTTTCCACGGAAGGCCGGGTTTTTTATTATCAAACAACTGTCTGTCATTCCCGTTTGAACAAGAGCTTTGCGTTCTGCTTATGGCCCTTACGGGTACAATAACCATGATATTTTGACTGTTAGAAGGAGTCTCATGACGGAGTCCTCTCAGCATACGTCCAAGCCCCAGGTCGAGGTTGAGGCCTCGGGCGGCGATGACAATAAGAGCGCACGCCGCGGCGCAATCTTTATCGGCGTTGTGCTGGTGGGTTATATCGTCTATCTGGTGGTAACCGGGCAGATGGGGCAGTTCTGGGCTGCTATGTCGAGCGTCCAGGCGCCCTGGCTCGTTGTCGCGTGTCTTTGCATGTTCATGTATCTGTTCTTTGGCATTGTGGCCTATGCGATCGCCGTCTGGCTCGACCCCAATTCACCCGTCGGCATTCGCGATCTGATCTCGGTCGAGGCGAGTGGCATTTTCTTTGGCAACCTGACGCCCATGATGATGGGCTCTACGCCTGCCCAGATCTACCGCTTGACCAAAGCGGGCCAAAATGTCGGCGAGGCCGGAGCCACGCAATTCACGCGCTTTATCGTGTATCAGTTTGGCCTCGTTGCCTGGGGCGCTATCCTACTGCTTGCTCGCATGCCGTTTTTTGCCGAGCGCTATGGCGACATGACGCTGCTGTGTGTCTTTAGCTTTGGTGGGCACTGCTGCATCTTGCTTGGCATCTTCGCCGTCGCGCTCATGCCTAAGACCGTCACGCGCGTCGCCCATTGCATCATCAATTGGCTTGAGCGCATTGGTGTCTCGGCCACTAAGATCGAGGGATGGCGCACGTTTGTCGATGGCGAGATCTACTCCTTCTCCGAGAAGTTCAAGCTTTCGGCCGGACATTTTTCTTCCATGCTGCTCACCGTGTTTATCACCATGCTGCAGCTCGCGTTTTTCTATCTGGTTCCATATTTCCTGATGCTTGCTTTTGGCCACCACGAGGTCGACTTTTTTTCGGTCATGGCCGCGAGCGCCTTTGTCCAGCTGCTGAGCTCTGCTGTTCCCCTGCCCGGTGGCACCGGCGGTGCCGAGGGTGGCTTCGCGCTGTTCCTGGGTCATTTCTTTGGGTCGGCGTCGACCGCCGGTTATCTGCTGTGGCGCCTCATTACGTTTATCGCGCCGACGATTTTGGCCGCGCCCCTGCTGGGTCTTAAGAGCGCTCACAACGAGAGTATCCACTCACGCTGGGATCGCGCGATGCGCAAGCTCGGACGATCGCCTCAGACGTCCTCTAAGCCTGCAAAGCCCCATCCTGTGAATGCGGTTACCGTGGATCCCAATCAGCATGCTCAGAAGGCTTCTGGGGCCGCCAAACCCTCGCATAAGGCCTATGTGCGCCAGACAGGTGACGGCATTCGTGTGTCCCCGGCTGCTTTGAACAAAAAGAAGCTCCCTAAGGCGTAACAGTTGGTCGTGCGTTCTTCATGTTGCCGGGCTTTTTTGTGCCGGATGGGGGATAATCCTCTTACGTAGATTAACTCTCATCTGTTGATGAATACTCACATTCCGAAGGGACACGTCCATGGACACCAGCAAACCGCGCCTCGACCGCCGCATCGTTCGCAGCCGCAATGCCATCCTTTCTGCGTTTGAGCGCCTGCTGATGGATAAACCGCTTGCCGATATTACCGTGAGTGCCATCGCGCGTGAGGCAAATGTCGATCGCAAGACCTTCTACGTGCACTTTGGCACGGTCGACGGCCTGCTCGATGCCATCGCCGCCGATGTGGTCGAGATGATCGTCGACTCGGTCGAAAAGACGCTTTCCACTATGGGCAGTGACCCCAACGAGCGCGCCCTTGGAGCGGCGGCTACCTTCTTTAAGACCATCAACGAGGCACTTTGCAATAACCTCGTGCTCAATCGTCAGCTGATCGAGAACATTCCGCTCGATGATTTTATGGCTCGTCTTCGTGCACCTCTCGAGCACGAGATTGCCGAGCGCAATCTGCTGCCCCAAGGCCTTAAGGATGAGATGTTCGACTACTATCTGGCGTTTTTGCTGTCAGGCATTATCGGTATCTATCGCACGTGGGCGCTGTCTGACGGCTCGGTTCCTATTGAGCGCGTCTCTGAGGTCGCCAACGACCTGACTCTCAATGGCCTGTCGAGTCTGGAATCTCGCTTGGATTAGGCCTAATTGGGCTCGTCGGCGTGGAAATTCCTGTTCATGAAGTTCTCCGGCGCCTTGTAGACCTCGCCGGCGTAGGAGCTGTAGCCTGAGGATCCTTAAAAGAAAGTCCAGTTTATCCTTTCCACTCCAATTGGGAATCCTCCGATGCGCCTTCGCACGCTCGCATGACCTCGATACCGTGCGAGCGTGCGAACTCGACGAGCTCTGCGTTGCGGGCGTTTATGGTGCCGAAGGCGGCGGGACACACGATAAGGCGCGCGCAGTGGACGAGGAGCTCTTTGGCGCGGGCTATGGTTCTATCCCCGATCGGCTCGAAGGCGCGCTCGGCCACGCATTCCGCCGCCAGGTCGCGCGCGAGCTCGCAGTCGATGTCCCCTTCGTGCAGAACGCCCGTGTAGAACGCCTTGCCCTGCCGGATGAGCTGGCGAAACACAGCCGACCCCGTACCTGCGCCGGCGATGACGAACGTGTGCGCATCGCCGTGCGGGCGTCCAATTTCCACGCTGCCGAAGCGCTCGTTGAAGGTGCCATGTTGAAGGCCGTAGAGCTCGCCAATCGTCTCGCGCGTGAATATGTCCTCGGGTGCGCCGGCGCGGAAGACCCGGCCGTCCTTCACGCAAATCACCTTGTCGGCGCTTTTCTGCGCGAGCTCGAGTTCGTGGATGGACATGATGACAGCCACATTCCGCGATTTCGCAAGGTGGCGAAGTATTCGCAGCAGGTCGATCTGGTAGCGGATATCGAGATATGACGTGGGCTCGTCGAGCACGAGCACACGCGGATCCTGCGCGATGGCGCGTGCGAGCATGACGCGCTGGCGTTGCCCGTCGCTTATCTGCATGAAGTCGCGCTCGGCGAGCTCTTCCACATGTGCGGTTTTCATGGCCTCGTCGACCCGACTATGGTCGTCGGGCGAGAGTGTGCCCATTCGCCCGGTGTAGGGGTGCCTTCCCGCCTCTACGACATCGCGGCAGGTGAGGAGCTCGGTCCGGGGGCGATCTGTCAGCATAACGGCAAGGTTCCTTGCAAACTCCGCCGTCTTCCATCGGGAAATCTCCCGCCCGTCGAGCTCGACCGCGCCGGCAAGCGGTGCCAGATGGCGTGTGATGGTTTTCAAGATGGTCGACTTGCCCGAGCCGTTCGGCCCGATGAGCGCCACGACGTCGCCCGCGCGAACCTCCAGATCGACGCCTTCGACTACGACCTTCTTGTCGTAGCCCGCCGACAGGTCGCTTATGTGGAAAAGCGGCGCTCCGTCAGCCTGCGTTTCGACCGTAGTTTCGAGGTTCGGCTCCGCTCGGAGGAGGCGTTCCGCGCGCAGTTCCGCACGAGCCGAAAGTGCCTTCTGGCGCTTTCGTGCGAGCTCAGGACTGTCTAAGCATGGAATGTCCCCTCCGAGCGTTTTGGGCCGCGGCACGAATTCCCCCATCTACCTCACCCGCTTCTTCAACATGAGCGCGATAACCACCGGAGCGCCGAAGATGGCGGTGACGGCGCTGATGGAAAGCTCGACGGGAGAGAAAAGCGTGCGCGCGATCAAATCGCAGCCCGCGCAGAAGATGGCGCCTCCCAAGAAGCACGCAGGAATCACGCGGATGGGCTTCGACGACTTTAGCGCCGACTTCACGAGATGCGGAACCGCGATGCCTACGAACGACACCGGACCAGCGAACGCGGTCACGCAGGCGGAGAGCATGCTCGCTAGAAGGACGAGCACCACGCGGAAGCGTTCGACGTTCACGCCGACGCTTTTCGCGTAGGCTTCTCCCAGCTGGAAGGCGGAAAGGGGCTTCGATATCGCGAATACGCATGCGCTCACGGTGATCACCACGACCGCGATGACCGCGATGTCGTCCCAGCTCGAACCCGAGAAGCTACCCAAAGACCAGTTGTGCAGGTTCACGATGGACTGGTCGTCGGCGAAGGCGATGAGGAAGTTCGTCGCCGCCGAGCAGATGTATCCCACCATGACGCCCGCCACGATGAGCATGGCCATGGAACTTATGCGCCGTGCGATGAGGAGCACGAAGCCGATGGTGATAAGCGAGCCCAGAAACGCTGCGGCCACCATGGCCGGCGAAGACATGGCCATGTTCGCGCCTAGAAGTACGATCATCGTAAGCGCGACGACGAACTTTGCGCCCGAGGAGACGCCCAAGATGAACGGGTCGGCGATGGGGTTGTTGAAAAACGTCTGCAGCAGGAACCCGGAAAGCGAAAGTGCCCCGCCGAGAAGCACGGCTGAAAGCACGCGCGGCAGGCGAATCTCCCAGATGACCTGGCTTTCCATGGAATTGGCCGCGCCGCCCGAAAGGATGCCGGGGATGTGGTCTGTGGGCACGAGCACGCTCCCGATGCACAGGTTGGCCCCGACGAGCACGATGAGGGCAACAGCGAGCAGCGCCGTCACGACGCGACACCGCGCGGCGCGCCCCGATTCGTCGTATGCCATGGAAAGCCGGCTTCTCATGGCGCTAACCGAGCTTCCTCAGATAATGGAAGTCGCTCGCGTCATCGCCGGTGAACGCCCCGTGCAGCTCGTCGATAATGTCGGCGGTAGAAGTCATCTGCTGGTACATGTCGGCGCTTGTGACCCAGACGTTGCCGTTCTTCACGGCTTTGAACTGCGACAATAGCGCGTTTTTGCCTACGAAGTCGTTCAAGGTGGTAACCGATTCGTCGATGGTGCCGTTGTAGACGATGATGTCGGCATCCTTCGCCGTCGCGTAGAAGCGCTCCATTTCGAGCGTTACTGACGAACCTGACGTCGACGCCGTCTGCGCGTCATCGAGCGCATAGCTGCCGCCTGCAAGCTCGATCATCTGCGCCACGTAGTCGCCCGCCCGCCGCATGACGGCGGCCCCGTTCGAGTTAATGTAGAAATACGCCACGGTTTTACCTGACGACGCGAGCCCCGACGTTTGCTCGACGCGGGCCTTCTGCTCGTTGAACAGGTGCGCGGCCTCGTCTTCCTTGTCGAACAGGACGCCGAAAAGCTTAATCCACTCGACGCGCCCGAGTGCTTCGGGCTCGCTCGACGACTGTTCGGTGAGCACGACGAGCCCGAGCTTCTGCAGCTTTTCCTTCACATCGGGCGTGTGGTTGATCATGGTGTTCTCGATGGCGAGCGTACAGCCCGAGGCCGATATTCGCTCGTAGTCGGGCGCGCTGTACTTGCCGCCGTAGGCGATCGCCCCACTTTCGAGTGCGCTTTTGAAGCCCACGACCGAGCAGTCGTCGGCCTTCGTGCCCGACATGATGATATTGTCGTTCGCATCGAGCGCGTCGACTAGGCACATCGTCGCCGACGACACGAGGTACACCTTGTTGGCGGGGCGCCTTATGACCGCGATGTCGGAGCTCAACCCATCAGGTACCTTCGCATCTTGCGGCACCACGAGGAAACGTTCTCCATTCGAAACGCAGATAAGCCGCAGACCGCCTTCGAACTCGTCGACAGTGAAGTGCTCGGCGTATTCAAGCTGAAGCGCCCCCGTCGGCTCCCAGCCGCAGCCCAAATCGGCGTTGTGGAAGTCGGCCGCGGCGCTTGAAGCCGTTCCTGCAGGGGAGCCGCCGCTTGCATCGTCGCCCGATTTCTCCTTCATGGTGGATGAGTCGAAGTGGATCGTGTAGTCGATGGTGTGCGGCGTCGACATGGCGACGGTCTCGGCCGACACGGCGATGTCCTCGTCGAGCGTGACGGGTATCTCGAACGTGGAGTTGCCGCCGTCGTTTACGGGCGCGTAGTCCACGCCGTCGACGGTCATCTTGTCGTAGTTCGAACTCGACCAGGTGATGGTCGCGGTGTAGGTGTCGCCATCCTTCACAATTGTGGTGGGTGAGGCGATGCTTGCGCGCCCTGACCCGCCGGAAAGCGAGACGCTCACAGTGTATTCCTGAGAGCCCGCCGTGCCACCGGTCGCGTTCGGGCTCGCACTGCACCCCGCGAAGGGAAGCGCGAGCAGGGCGACGAGAACGCAGGCGATCGCGCGCGCCGCGATGCTGTGGCGCTTCCTGTTTTCCCCCTTGGGAAGAATCGACCGCATGGCGTTACTTCAGTGCGTCGGCGCGCAGATCGACGCCGGCGGATTCGAACACGAGCGTGCGGTCGTACCACCGCTCCCTTTTAATGCTCCACGCGGCGCAGGCGGTGTCCTCGTCGAGCGCTTCAACGGGCACGTCGTAGGTGTACTTGCCTTCCGCGTTTTCCACATAGGGGATGAAGTCGGCCTCGCTCGCGGCGGCAGCCTCGTCGCCCGTGCCCATGAAGAGTTTGCCGTAGCCCGTGCCGGAAAGCGTCATCACGCAGTGCATGGAGCCGTTTTCCACGATGAGCTGTGCGTCCACAATCCTGAACATGTTTGAGCTGGAATCTACGGTGATCGGATAGGTGCCGTCGGCCACCTTGTCGGCGGTGATGGGGGCAGCGCTTGTGCCCTCGGGCGCATCTGCCGCCTGTTCGGTCCTTTCCTGGGAATCGGCATCGCTTGCCTTTGCGCTGTCGCTTGAATTTCCGGCGCAGCCGGCGAGCGAGAACGCGAGAAGCGCCGCCGACAGGGCGAAGACGAGGGTTTTCTTCAACATGGAGGGGTTCCTTTCAATCGCTTCGACCGCCCGCGCCGTGCGGTGGTCGGGCGGGATGCGAATGCAACGGGCATGCGCCGTCGGTCGGGGAAGGCGCATGCCCGTTGCACGGGGACGCGACCGGCGCCCCCGTGCGCGGCGAGTTTAGAGCTTGGCGATGGCGTCGTCCACGTGTGAGACGTAGATGTCGTCGACCGCGACGTTCTGTCCCAGACCCTGGAGCAGGCACGTCACTTCGAAGCCGGCGGCCACGAACTTCGCAGCCCAGCTGTCGGGGTCGGTCTCGTCTGCCATGTCGTTGTTCGCGTGGTCGCCCGCGACCACCATGAACGGCGCGAGCACGGCCTTCTTGTACCCTGCGGCGCTCGCGGCGGCGATAACATCCTCGCAGGTCGGTTCAGCCTCGACGGTGCCGACGAAGAACTGTGTCAAGCCCTCGTTCTTGAACACTTCCTGCATCTTGGCATAGTCGGCGTTGGAATCGGCTTCGGTGCCGTGGCCCATGAGGCACAGCGCCGTCTTGCCGTCGTCGAAGGACGCCATGTTCTCCTTAATGGCTGCGGCCACCTTCTTGTAGTCGTCGTCGGAGGTGAGCAACGGGTCGCCGAGCGAGATCTTGTCGAACTTGTCGGCGTACTTGTCGAGCTCGTCTTTCACGTCGGTGTATTCCAGGCCACCCATGAGATGCGTCGGCTGCACGACGATTTCCTTCACGCCGTCTTTCACGCAGCGGTCGAGCGCCTCGGTCATGTTGTCGATCGTGATGCCGTCGCGCTTCTTCAGCTTGTCGATGATGATCTGCGCGGTGAAGGCGCGGCGGATGTCGTAGTCCTGCCAGTACTTCTCGCGGATAGCGTCTTCGATGGCGCCGATGGTGATGTGGCGCGAGTCGTTGTAGCTCGTGCCGAAGCTCGTGACGAGGATGACCGGCTTCACGGCCTTCTCCTTTTCGCTCGATTTCTCGGAACTTGCGGAGGTGCTGGAGCAGCCCGCGAGCGTGATTCCGGCGAGCGCGACGGCTCCGGTTGCTGCGGCGCCCATGAAGCTGCGGCGTGACATCTGGTCGGACATGGTTTTTCCTTTCCTCGGTTTGCCGGTCCCCCGGCGACAGTTGCTTGTCGGCACAAGCGAAAGAAAAGCGCACCCCTCGGGGTTCACAAGGAGCTAACGCCACGGCGATGCCGTGAGGAAAAGGCGAAGCAGTCTGGCTTGGGGCGCGAGGCGGTTCGCCCGCGCGTCCTATACAGTAATGTCCCTTGCCCAGGATTCCCACCTGGTTCCCTCCGCAAGCCAGCGCGGGCTGTGCGGGCGCCGCGCCGGTCATTTCCTTTTATCCGATTGTCATATGCTCGTTGCCGAATCTTTTACTATGATAGTGGGCACTTGTGAACGTGTCAAAGCCAGGGCGGGCGGCATTGCGCCTCCTGCCTGCGTATTTGCGCCGATTGCCGCTGCGGGCGCCGTGTTTTGCCCGCTGCGCGAAGGGCGGCGTAAACGGTTGCGATGAGAAACGGGAAGGGAAGGCTCGGATGATTCATATCGTTGGCGCAGGCTCGGGCGCCGCCGACCTTATCACGCTGCGCGGGGCGCGCCTTCTGCGCGCGGCCGACGTGGTCGTTTGGGCGGGAAGCCTTGTGAATCCCGAGCTGCTCGCTGAGTGCAAGGAATCCTGCATCGTCTACGACAGCGCGCACATGACCTTGGAGGAAGTGCTCGACGTGATGTGCGCGGCAGATGCGCGGGGCGAGGAAGTGGTGCGCTTGCACACGGGCGACCCGTGCCTGTACGGCGCCATCCAGGAGCAGATGGACGCGCTCGACGCGCGCGGCGTGGACTACGAGGTGGTGCCCGGCGTGTCGAGCTTTTGCGGTGCCGCGGCGGCGCTTCGCCAGGAATACACGCTGCCGGGAATCAGCCAGTCGGTCGTGATCACGCGGCTTTCCGGACGTACCCCCATGCCCGCGGGCGAGGGCATGCGCACCATGGCGGAAAGCGGCTCGACTATGGTTATCTTCCTGAGCTCGGGTATGCTCGCCGAGCTTTCCGCCGAGCTTTTGGCCGCGGGCCGCAGCTCCGACGAGCCGGCGGCGCTCGTGTACAAGGCGACCTGGCCTGAGGAGCGCGTGGTGCGCTGCACAGTGGGCACGCTCGCCGATGCGGGCGCGCGAGAGGGCATCGACCGCACGGCGCTCGTGGTGGTGGGCCGCGTGCTCGGAGCTCGCGGCGGGCTTGCGCACGACGGCGCGCAAGCGGAGTCGTACGAGCGCAGCAAGCTTTACGACCCTTCGTTTGCCACGGGGTATCGGAAGGCGAGCAGCTAGCGTGGCCTTCGAGCACTACATATATACCGGGACGACCCGCCTGCGCTGCGGCTACACCACGGGGAGTTGCGCCGCGCTCGCGGCGAAGGCGGCCTGTGAGATGCTCTTGTCACGAAAGCCCGTCGGCCGCGTGTCGATCGTCACCCCCGGCGGGCTGCCCGTCGAGGCGAACGTGGTAGACGCATGTATCGGCGAGGGGTGCGCCCAGTGCGCCGTGCGAAAGGACGCAGGCGACGATGCCGATGTGACCGACGGCGTGCTCGTGTACGCGCGCGTGGAACATGCGGGGTCGGGCACGGGTGCTACGGGCAGCAAGGGCGTGCCCGCGCGCGAATCGGAAATTTCCGTCGATGGCGGCGTGGGCGTGGGGCGCGTGACGTTGCCCGGGCTCGAGCAGCCGGTGGGGGCGGCCGCCATCAACGCGACGCCGCGCGCGATGATCACTTCGGCGGTGCGCGAGGTGTGCGTCGCGCATGGCTTTTCTGGAAATATTGCTGTGACGATTTCGGTACCCGAGGGTGTTGCCCTTGCCGAAAAGACCTTCAACCCGCACCTGGGGATAGAGGACGGCATCTCCATCCTGGGCACGACGGGCATCGTCGAGCCGCGCAGCCTCGCTGCCTTGCGCGACAGCATCGAGCTCGAGATCCGGCAGCATGCGGCTATGGGGCGGCGCGGAGTCGTGCTCACGCCCGGCAACTACGGCGGGCAGTTCATCTCGGGGCATTTCCACCTAAACGGTGCGCCGGTGGTCTTCATCTCCAACTTTGTGGGCGATGCGATTGATTGCTGCGTTCGCGAGGGATTTACCAATGTCCTTCTTGTGGGACACATCGGCAAGCTAGTGAAGGTCGCGGGCGGCATCATGGACACCCATTCGCGTACCGCCGACTGCCGCGCGGAGATTCTGGCCGCCCACGCGGCCTTGGCCGGCGCGGGCGCGAAGACCGTGCACGAGATCATGTCGTCGGTCACGACCACGACGGCGCTTGAGGTAATCGAGGCCGCTGGCGTGGGGGACGCTGTGCGCGCCTCGCTCGCTGCGGCAATCGAGGACAGGTTGCGCCGCCGCGCGGCGGGCGCATGCGACATCGCCGCGGTCGTGTTCGACGCCGGGCGCCGCGAGCTTTTCCGCACGTCGGGCGCCGATGCTGTTATCGGGGAATTGGGGGCGACGTATGAGTAAAGGCGTGCTGTACGGCGTGGGCACGGGGCCTGGCGACCCCGAGCTGCTCACGATCAAGGCCGTCCGCACAATCGAATCGTGTCCGGTCATCGCCGCACCGCAGACGGCGGACGGGGCCATGGTCGCGCTCGACATCGTGCGCGGCGCCGTCGACCTTACAGGCAAGACGGTGATCCCCGTGCGATTCTCGATGACGTGCGACGTCGAGCGCCGCGCGGCCGAGCATGCCTCGCTTGTTCGCGAGCTTGTCGCGCACCTGGATGCGGTCCGCGACGTCGCGCTGCTGAACTTGGGGGACCCGAGCATCTACGCCACCTTCCAGCGCATAGCGCCCGACGTGCGCGCCCGCGGGTTCGAGGCGCGCGCCATTCCCGGCGTGCCGAGCTTCTGCGCGGTCGCCGCGGCGCTCGAGCGCGACCTCACGCCCGAGATGTCGTCGCCTCTGCACATCGTGCCCGGCGGCTACGACGACGTGCGCCGCGCAATCAGCTGGCCGGGGACGAAGGTGGTCATGAAGGCGCGCCGCTCGCTTGCGGACACGAAGTGTATCCTTCGCGAGGAGGGCGCCTTCGACGGTGCCGAGCTCGTAGAGGACTGTGGGCTTCCGGGCGAGCGCGTGTACCGCTCGGTCGACGATGTGCCCGATCGGGGCAGCTACTTCTCGACGATGGTGGTGCGCTAGATGAGGGTTTCCTGCATAGCGTTCACTGAGAGGGGATATGCGTTGGCGGAGCGCACCGCACGCGCGCTTTCCGATTGCGCGCAGACAGGTGAAGATGACCCTGGCTGGGACGTTTCCGTTTCGCGCGGGTTCGGCGAGGGGAAGGCCGACCTGCGCGCATGGACGGCGCTCGCGTGGGAAGCGTCGGACGCGCTCCTGTTCGTGGGCGCGGCGGGCATCGCCGTGCGGGCGATCGCGCCGCATGTCGCCTCGAAGGCAAGCGATTCCGCGGTTGTGGCGATCGACGAGGCGGGGCGCTTTGCCGTCCCGCTTTTGTCGGGGCATTTGGGCGGTGCGAACGAGCTTGCGCAAACTGTGGCACGCGCGGCAGGGGCCATCCCCGTCATCACCACGGCGACCGACGTCCGCGGCGTGTGGGCGGTGGATACGTGGGCGCGCTGTGCGGGGCTCGCCGTTTCGAATCCCGAGGCCATCAAGCGAGTGTCGGCGCGGCTGCTTTCGGGCGGGCGCGTGGTGCTCTATTCCGACATGCCGATTTCGGGACAGCCGCCTGAGGGGGTTGACATTGCGTCCGACCGCGCTCGGGCCGATATTGTCGTGTCGCCGTTCGCTGGCGCGAATGCAGGTGCGTCCGTTCGCGCAGCGGAGACGACGGGCGATGTCGTGCCCGCCGGTGAGACGGGGAAGCCGGCGGGCGTGCGGGCGCAGGCGCCTGCGCCCGAGCCGCTTCGCCTTGTCGTGCCCTGCATCGTTGCGGGCATAGGGTGCCGTCGCGGTGCGTGCGCCGAAGCGATCGGGGAGGCGTTTCTTCTCGCGTGCGGGCAGGCGGGTATCTCGCCTTCGGCCGTGCGCGAGGCGGCGACGATCGACGTGAAGGCGCACGAGGAGGGTCTGCTCGCCTTCTGCCGCGCGCGCAAGATTCCGCTTGCGACGTATTCCGCAGAGGAGTTGTCGCAGGTCGAAGGTAGCGTTTCGCCATCTGATTTCGTGCGCGCGACGGTGGGGGTCGACAATGTGTGCGAGCGCGCGGCGCTCGCGGGCGGGGGCAAACTTATCTTCCCGAAGCTCGCTCACGGCGGCGTGACCGTCGCGTTTTCCAAGGTAACTATCGAACTTTCGTTTAAGGAGCGGTGATGGGAAAGCTCTTCGTGGTGGGGATCGGCCCGGGCGGCCCCGACGGCATGACGATTGCGGCTCGGCGCGCGCTCGAGGCGGCCGACATCGTTGTGGGGTATACGAAATACGTGGAGCTCGCGCTCGCCGCCGTGCCCGACGCGGCGCATCTCGCGACGCCGATGATGCACGAGGTCGAACGGTGCCGCCTGGCGCTTTCGCGCGCGCAGTGCGGAGAAGCCGTGGCGCTTGTGTGCAGCGGTGACGCGGGCGTGTACGGCATGGCGAGCCCCGTGCTGGAGCTTGCTGAGGACTACCCCGATGTAGACGTGGAAGTTATCGCCGGGGCCACCGCGGCTCAGAGCGGGTCGGCGGTGCTCGGCGCCCCGCTTGCCCACGACTTCGCGGTCGTGTCGCTCTCCGACCTGCTCACGCCGTGGGAGGTCATCGAGCGCAGGCTCGCCGCCGTGGCGAGCGCCGACTTCTGCATCTGTTTGTACAACCCGCGCAGCAGAAAGCGCGCCGATAGGCTCTCGCGCGCGGCGAAGATTATGCTCGAATGGAAGGCCCCCGACACGCTCTGCGGCTGGGTACGCAACATCGGGCGCGAGGGGCAGCAGTCGGGCATGTGCAGGCTCTCCGAGCTGGGGGAGTTCGACGCCGACATGTTCACCACCGTGTTCGTCGGCAACGCGGACACGAAGCGCGTAGGCGGCCGTATGGTCACGCCGCGCGGGTATCGGGAGATTCCATGCGAAAGGTAACGATCATCGGGGCGGGGCCCGGAAACCCCGACTTGCTCTCGCGCGCGGCGCTCGACGCGATCGACATCGCCGACGTGGTCATCGGCGCTCATCGCGCGCTTGTCAGCATCGACGTGCCGCCCGATGTGGTGAGATGCGAGCTCGTGAAGACGGCGGACATCGTCGCCGCGCTCACCGATGCGGCGTCGTGGCAGCGCGCCGTGGTCGTGATGACGGGCGATGTGGGGCTGTTCAGCGGCGCGCGCCGCCTGGTGGAGGCGCTCTCCGGCGACGCGCAGGTGGACGTGCGCGTCATTCCCGGCATAAGCTCAGCGTCGTATCTCGCCGCGCGCCTCGCGCGTCCATGGCAGGATTGGCGCTTCGCGAGCGCTCACGGCGTGGCGTGCGACATCGTGGCCGAGGCCGAGCGCGCAGGTGAGCTCTTCCTCGCCACGTCGGGCGGGGAAGACCCCTCGCGGCTTTCGGGCGAGCTTGTGCAGGCGGGCTTCGGGGACGCGCGCGTGACGGTGGCCGAGCGCCTGTCGTACCCCGACGAGCGCATCACCTGCGCGACCGCAAGTGAAATCGCAGGTCAGACGTTCGACGACTTGAACGTGATGCTTATCGAGTTCGCAGGCTGCGCCGGTTCGCCTGCGGGCTCTAGCGCAGCCTCCGAGGCGCCGGCCGGCGCGTCTGCGCCCGCGGCGGCTTCTTTCGCGGCGGACTCTGCGGGCGCATCCCGCGCCGCGAGCTCCCGCTGGCCGTACGCTTCCTCGGGCATTCCCGACGAGCTCTTCATCCGCGGCGACGTTCCCATGACCAAGCAGGAGGTGCGCGCCGTCGCGCTCGCGAAGCTGCGCCTTACCGCGACCGACACCGTGTGGGATGTCGGCGCCGGCACGGGGAGCGTTTCGATCGAGGCGGCGCTCGTCGCGCGAGCGGGGTCGGTATGGGCGGTCGAGCGCAACGCGGCCGGCGTGCGGCTCATCCGAGAGAACGCGGATGCATTCGGGTGCGGCAACGTGCATGTGGTCCCCGGTGTCGCCCCCGAAGCGCTCGCGAAACTGCCCGTCCCCGACGCCGTGTTCGTCGGCGGGAGCGCGGGCGAGCTTCCCTCCATCGTGGAGGCGGCGCTCGAGAAGAACTCGCAGGTTCGCCTGTGCGTGCCATGCGTCACCGTTGAGACGCTCACCGAGGCGTTCGCGCTCCTCTCGGGTTCGCGCTTTAAGGGGTTCGAGGCGTGCCAGGTGTCGGCCGCCCGTGCCGAGGCTGTAGGCTCGCACCATCTTATGAAGGCGCAAAACCCCGTGTTCCTCGTCAGCGCGCGTGGTGCGGGCGCGGATGCCGAGGAGCTTGCCGAAGTCGGCGCGCTTGCTGAGTCGCCTGTCGGGGAGGACCTCTCTGTCGAGGGGAACCCATCCGTTGAGGTGGTCTCGCTTGCTTACTGCAGCGCCGCAGGTGGGGAAGGCGGCGCCCGGTGAGCACGTCCATCCCGCGCTTCATGGTCGCTGCGCCCTCGAGCGGGAGCGGCAAGACGGTCGTAACGTGCGCGCTCCTGCGCGCGCTCGCGCGCCGCGGCCTTGCATGCGCGGCCTTCAAATGCGGCCCCGACTACATTGACCCGCTCTTTCATCGCCGCGTCGTGGGTGCGCGCTCGGGCAATTTAGACGGCTTCTTCACCGACGCCCCGACGCTGCGCGCCCTGCTCGCACGCGGCGTCGCGGGCGCGGATGTCGCGGTGCTCGAGGGGGTTATGGGCTTCTACGACGGCATGGCGCCCGGCGTGGCCGACGCGAGCAGCTACCAGGTTGCGCGCGACACGGAAACGCCGGTCGTTTTAGTGGTGAACGGGCGCGGGGCGTCTTTATCGCTCGCCGCTGTAATCCGCGGCATCGCCGAGTTCCTGCCTTGTGCGAACGTGCGCGGCGTCGTGCTGAACAAGACGAGCGCCGCTGCCTGCGCCTATGCGGCGCCTGCGATCGAGAAGCACACGGGCGTCGCGGTTTTGGGGAATATCCCCGCCGACGAGGCGTTCTCGCTCGAAAGCCGGCATCTGGGGCTTGTGACCGCCGACGAGGTCGAGCAGCTCTCCGCGCGCATCGACAAGATGGCCGAGCTGGTGGAAAAGAGCATCGACGTCGACCGCTTGCTCGAAATAGCGGCGACGGCACCCGATATCCGCGAGGAACCTTACCGGTTGGAGCCGATCGCGGGAGCGCGGCCCATCGTCGCCGTTGCGCGTGACGAGGCGTTCTCGTTCTACTACGAGGAGAACCTGCGCGCGCTCGAGGATCTGGGTTGCGAGCTGGCCTTTTTCAGCCCCCTGTGTGATAGCGAGTTGCCCCGGGGGACAAGCGCCCTCTATCTGGGGGGCGGCTACCCGGAGCTCCATGCGCGGCAGCTCTCCGAGAACGCGCCGATGCGCGAGGCGGTGCGGCGCGCGGTGGAATCCGGCATGCCGACGGTCGCCGAATGCGGTGGGTTTCTGTACCTGCAGCGCGAAATCGCCGATAGCGAGGGGCGGCGCTGGCCTGTTGCGGGCGCCCTTGAGGGCGCAAGCGAGAACGGGGGAAGGCTGTCCCATTTCGGGTACGTGGAGCTTACTTCCCAACGCGACGGGCTCTACGGGCCGCGCGGCACACGCATCCGCGCGCACGAGTTCCACTACTGGCAGTCCACCTGCCCGGGCGGCGACTTTTGGGCGCAGAAGCCCCGGCGCGACAAGGGCTGGCCGTGCATGACGACCACCCCGTCCCTGGTGGCGGGCTTCCCGCATGTGTACTATCCTGCTAACCCCGACGTTGCGCGCGCGTTCGCGTCTGCCGCAGCGTCGTTCGCAGAGAGGAGACGGCATGGCTGAAGCAACCGAAACCGCGCTTGCCTGCATCCGCGAGGAAGTCGAGCGAGCGTTCTCGTCGGCTCCGGGCGCCGTGCTCGAAGCCGCGCTTTCCCGGATCGCGCCCGCAGACGAGTGCGCCCGTGCCGCCGCGTACGCCGCGTGGGACTCCATCGCGCACCCCTTGGGGGGATTGGGCGACTTTGAAGACGCCGTCGCGTGTATCGCCGCAGCTCAGGGGAGCGCCGAGGTGGCCGAGTTTCCCCGTGCGCTCGCGGTATTCTTCTCCGACAACGGGGTCGTTGCCGAAGGCGTGTCGCAAAGCGGACAAGACGTGACGCGAGCCGTCGCGCGTAACATGTGCGAGGGGGCCGCGAGCGCCTGCCGCATGGCGGCGTTCGCGGGTGCCGAGGTCGTGCCCGTCGACGTGGGTATGGCCCGGGGCATAGAAGACGCGCGCATGGTGCGCGCGAACGTGCGGCGGGGGAGCGGCAACATCGCTCACGGCTCCGCTATGTCTCGCGATGGGGCCGTGCGCGCGATCGAGGTCGGAATCGCCGTCGCGTGCGGGCTTGTCCGCGCCGGCGTGCGCCTTCTCGCCGCGGGCGAGATGGGCATCGGCAACACGACCACCTCGGCGGCGGTGGCCGCAGTGCTCATCCGGGCGGACGTGCGGAGCCTCGTCGGGCGCGGCGCGGGGCTCTCGGACGCCTCGCTCGCGCGCAAGCGCGACGTGGTCGAGCGCGCTATCGACGCGAACTCGCCCGATCCCGCCGACCCGATCGACGTGCTCTCGAAGGTGGGCGGCTTCGACATCGCGGCGATGTGCGGCTTCTACCTGGGGGCCGCGGCCTCGAAGGCGCCGGCGCTCCTCGATGGGGTTATATCCTGCACGGCGGCCCTGTGCGCGGTGCGCCTGTGCCCCAACGCCTTGGGCTACCTCGTGGGCACCCACGCATCAAGCGAACCCGCAAGCCACGAGCTCCTTCGCGAGCTCGGCATAAAGGCGCCCCTCGACGCAGGCATGCACTTGGGCGAGGGCGCGGGCGCCATGGCGTATCTGCCCCTTCTGGATTCGGCGCTGCGCGTGTACCGGGATGGGAAGACGTTCACGGCGACTGGCATGGCTGCTTACGAGCATTTCGAGGCCGGGAAATGACGGTGACGCTCGTCATCGGCGCCGCCGCGAGCGGCAAGAGCGCCTACGCCGAGTCCCTGTGCCTCGGGCAGGACGGCCCCCGCGTGTACCTGGCAACGATGGAGCCCTTCGGGGAAGAGGGCGCCCGCCGCATCGCGCGCCATCGGGCGCTGCGCGAGGGCAAGGGGTTTTCCACCCTCGAGCGCACGCGTGACGTGGGCGACGCAGTGCCCGGGCTTCCGCGCGGCTGCACGCTTCTTTTGGAGGACGTGGGCAACCTGGTTGCGAACGAGCTTTTCGCGGAAGGCGGCTTGTCCCCACGTGACCCCGACGCTGCGGCGCGCGAGGTGCTCGGAGGCATCGAACGGCTCGCTCAGGCCGCTGCGTATACGGTGGTGGTCACCGTCGACGTGTTCGCCGATGGGATGCGCTACGATGAGGGGACCGAGGCATGGAGGCGCGCGCTCGCGCGCGTGAACGCGGGCGTGGCGGCGCTGGCCGACCGCGCAGTCGAAGTGGTATGCGGGATTCCCGTGTGGATGAAAGGTGAAGGACCTACAAGGTGAAGATAGCAGAGGCAATCGGCGCGGCGTTCGGAACGTTCTCGCGCATCCCCGTCCCGAAATCGGCCTGGACCGATTTCGGGTCAACCCATGCACTTGCCGCGTTTCCCCTGGTGGGCCTTGCGGAAGGCTTCCTCATGACGGCGTGGGGGCACGTGGCGAACCTGCTCGGCGTGCCCGCGACCATCGTCGCGGCCGTGCTCGTGGCGCTGCCTGTGGCGGTGACGGGAGGCATCCACCTAGACGGGCTCTGCGACACCTCCGATGCGCTTGCAAGTTGGGCCCCGCGCGAGCGAAAGCTCGAGATCATGCACGATCCGCGGGCGGGCGCCTTCGGGGTCATCGGTGTTGTTGTGTACCTTATTCTGCAGTTTTCCCTTTTCACCGCGTTGTCGCTTACGGCGGGGGCGTTCCTCGCGCTTCTGTGCTCGCTCGTGTTCTCCCGCTCGCTTTCGGGGCTCGCCGTTGAATGCTGGCCTGCCGCGCGTGCGGACGGCATGGCCGCGGGGCTCTCACCTGCTAAGAAGCGCGCGGCGATCGTCGTGCCGCTTTGCGCTTTCGCTGCGGCTTCGGCTGCAGGGATGGTCGCGTGCGCTCAGGCCGTCGGCGCCCTTATGGCGGTGGCGGGGCTTTTGGTGCTCGCGTGGTACCGCCATGTTGCCCTGTCCCGCTTCGGCGGGGTGACGGGGGATTTGGCCGGATGGTTTCTGCAATGGGCCGAGCTCGCGATGCTTGCCATGCTGGTGGCGGGGGGCATGCTCCTATGATGCTCGTGGTAGGTGGCGCGCATTCCGGGAAGAGGACCTTCGTGCGCGAAAAGCTCGGGTTCGCGGCGGACGATTTCGTCGACGCGGCGCAGTTTGCGGAAGGCGGCGTGCCCGCGGCTTTTGCCGGCCGTGTCGCTTACTGTGCTGAGGAACTCGTACGCGCGCTCGACGCTGGCCGGGCGCTCGAGCGGCTGATCGGCTTCGACGTAGTGATTCTGTCCTTGGTCGGCTCGGGGGTCGTCCCTATGCGTGCGGAAGACGCCCAATGGCGCGAGCGCGCGGGGCGCCTGGGATGCGCGCTCGCTGCGCGCGCCGACGTCGTCGTGCGCATGACGTGCGGGATTCCCCAGGTCATCAAGGGAAACCTTGATGATGCGCCTCGAGGGACGCAGGGCGCGGGCGCGCCTTTGGAAGTCGTCTTCGTGCGCCATGGTGCCACGGCGGGCACGGAAGACCATCGCTACAGCGGGGCGGGCACCGACGAGCCCCTGTCGAGCGCGGGCGAGCGCGCTTTGCGCGACCTCGCGTGCTATCGTGACGTGTTCCGTGTTATCACGAGCGGCATGGCCCGCACCGACCAGACGGCGCGCATCCTCTTCCCGAACGCGGAGCTTATGGCGTGCCCCGGTCTGCGCGAGATGGATTTCGGCGACTTCGAGGGACGAGGCGCCGCCGAGCTTAAAGAGGATGCGCGCTACCGCGCCTGGGTAGACTCCTGGTGCGAGACGCGCTGCCCGCATGGCGAGGGCAAGAACGATTTCACCCGCCGCGTCGTCGCGGCGTTTCGGGAGGCGTGCAAATCGGAGCGTGCCCAGGGGAGTGGGCGCGCCGTCTTCGTCGTTCACGCGGGTACCGTGAAAGCGCTGCTCTCCGAGTTAGCTGTCCCGAAAATGGGATACTTCGACGTGCATACTGAGCCGGGCGGCGCATGGGCCGCCACCTGGGATGGGCGCTACCTTCGCGACGTTCGCCCCGCTTCGGGGGGCGATGCCCGGTGATGACGATTCTTGCCGTCGCCGCCGGGTTCGCGGCCGACCTTGCCTTCGGCGACCCGCGCTGGCTTCCCCATCCCGTCGTCGCCATGGGGCGCGCGATCACGTGGGCCGAAGGCCGCCTGCGGGGCGCATTCCCGCAAACGTCCGCGGGCACGCGCGCCGCAGGTCTTGTGCTCGCCGTGGCGCTTCCGCTTGCGTGTGGGCTTTTGACCTGGGGCATCCTGCATCTTTGCGGCATGGTTCACTCCGGCTTGCGCTTCGTTGCCGAGGCATGGGCGAGCTATCAGATTCTCGCGACATGCGAGCTGCGCCGCCAGAGCCTGGCCGTGGCCCGCGCGTTCTCGAAGGGCGGACTTGTCGCGGCGCGCGAAGCCGTCGGGCTCATCGTGGGACGCGACACGTCTGTTCTCGACGAGCAGGGCGTCGCGCGCGCCGCCGTGGAAACGGTGGCGGAGAACGCGAGCGACGGTGTCATCGCGCCGCTTTTCTACCTTATGATCGGGGGTGCGCCTTTGGGCATGGCGTACAAGGCGGTGAACACGCTCGACAGCATGGTGGGCTACAAAAACGAGTGCTACATCGACTTCGGCTGCGCTTCGGCGCGCCTCGACGATGCGGTGAACTGGATTCCCTCGCGCTTATCGGCCCTGATCATGATCGCCGTGTGCCCGATCGTCGGGCTCGACGCGCGCGGGGCGGCGCGCATCTGGCGCCGCGACAGGCGTCGCCATGCGAGCCCGAACGCGGCACAGACTGAGTCAGCGTGCGCGGGCGCGCTCGGGCTGCGCCTGGCAGGACCCGCGGTGTATTTCGGCAAGCTCGTTGAGAAACCGACGATAGGCGACGCGTCCCGCGAAATCGAGTGGGGCGACATCGCCCGGGCGACAAGGCTCATGCTCGCCGCGTCCGTATGCGCGCTTGTCGTCTTCGGTGCTGCGCGCGCGGCGGTCGTGCTCGCCGTGGGGGCGATGGCATGAGGGAAGACCACGTCGCGCCCCGGGCTGCCGGGGGAATCCTGCGTGCCCGTGCGCATGGGGGTAGTACGCAATCGCTCGGCATCGCTTGCGAAGGGGGCGCCTCCGACCTCATTGACTTCTCGGTGAACGTGAATCCGGCAGGCCCCTCGCCGCGCGCCGTCGCCGCAGCTTGCAAGGCGCTTTCTCGAATCGACGCCTACCCCGATAGGGAAAGCCTCGCCCTCGTTCGCGCCCTAGCGCGCGCCCAGGGCATTCCCGAAGATACTATCGTCTGCGGCGCGGGCGCGTCCGACATCATCTGGCGGCTCGCCGCGGCGGTGCGCCCGAAACGCATCGTCGTGTGCGCGCCGACGTTCTCTGAATATGCGGAGGCGGCATCGTACTACGGCGCATGCGTGCAGGAGTTCCCGCTCTCCGAAGCGGACGACTTCGACGTGCCCGCCTCCTTCGCCCGCGCGATTGAGAGGCCGGGAGACGTGGCGTACCTCTGCAATCCGAACAACCCGACGGGGCGTCTCGTCGACCCCAGCGTGATCGATGCCGCGGCTTGCCGCTGCGAGCAGGTGGGCGCGCTGCTCGTCGTGGACGAGTGCTTCCTCGGATTTGCGCCCGACGCCCGCGAAAGGAGCGTGGCCGCACGCGCCGCGTGTTCGCGCCACGTGGCCGTGCTCTCCGCGTTCACCAAGCTCTACGGAATGGCGGGCTTGCGGCTGGGATATCTGATCAGCGGAAACGCCCAACTCATCGAGGGGATTCGCCGGGCGGGGCAGGCGTGGCCCGTCTCCTCGGTCGCCGAGGCCGCGGGCATCGCCGCCCTGGAAGACGTTGAATACGTCTCGCGCACGCGCGATGTATTGGCGGGTGAGCGAGCGTGGCTTTCCCACGAGCTCTCCTCGCTCGGGCTTTCCGTCGTGCCATCGGATGCGAACTTCCTTTTAGTCCGCACGCCGGCGAAAGATATCCCCGAGCGCTTGTATAAACAGGGGGTTTTGGTCCGCACGTGCGACTCGTTTTCGGTACTGTCCCGTTTCTGGTGCCGCGTCGCGGTGCGCACGCGCAAGGAGAATGCCCGGCTTGCGATGGCGTTCAGCCGCGCACTTCGGGCGGAAGGTGCATCGGGCGAAGGCGAACCCGACGAACGGAGCGGCGCTTCTTGCAGCGGCGCTATGGCGGGCGCGGATGGCCGAGGCTCGGCGAAGGAGGTCGATACCCGTGGGTAGGGCGAAGCCCATCATGATCCAGGGCACCATGTCGAACGCGGGGAAGAGCCTGCTTGCGGCGGGGCTGTGCCGTGTGCTTTCGCAGGACGGCCTGCGCGTGACTCCCTTCAAGAGCCAGAACATGGCGCTCAACAGCGGTGTCACGGCCGACGGGCTCGAGATGGGGCGCGCCCAGATCATGCAGGCCGAGGCGTGCGGCATCGCGCCCGACGTGCGCATGAACCCCATCCTTCTCAAGCCCGAAAGCGACCACCGAAGCCAGCTCATCGTGGCCGGCAAGGCGCAGGGAGCCTTCGCTGCGAGGGACTACTTCGCGCGAAAGAAGGCGCTCATGCCGCAGATTTTGGAGGCGTTCGATTCGCTCGCGGAGGAAAACGACGTCATCGTCATCGAGGGCGCCGGCAGCCCCGCCGAAATCAACCTTGCCGAAAATGACATCGTCAACATGGGGCTCGCGCGCGCCGTGTCCTCCCCCGTGCTGCTTGCGGGCGACATCGACCCGGGCGGGGTATTTGCCCAGCTCTACGGCACGGTCGCGCTCCTTGCGCCCGAGGACCGCGCGCTTTTGCGGGGGCTTGTGGTGAACAAGTTCCGCGGCGATGTGGAAATCCTGCGCCCGGGTTTGGCCCCGCTCGAGAAGATGTGCGGGGTTCCCGTCGTGGGTGTCGTGCCGTATCTTACGCTCGACCTGGACGACGAGGACTCGCTCGCGCCGCGCCTATCTGCCCGCGAGGCGCGCGGCGTCATCGACGTCGCCGTCGTGCGTCTTCCGCATCTGTCGAACTTCACCGACTTCGACCCGCTTTCGCGCGTGCCCGGCGTGGGCGTGCGCTACGTTTCCTCGACGACCGATCTGGGCCGACCCGACCTGGTGGTGCTTCCCGGCTCGAAGACCACGCTCGACGACGCGCGCTGGCTTGCGGCTAGCGGCATCGGAGCCTGTGTACGCGCGCTTTCGGGCGCGGGCACACCGGTGCTCGGCATATGCGGAGGCTACCAGCTTTTGGGAGACGAGCTTTCCGACCCGCACGGCAGGGAAGGCGCTGGCACCGCGCGCGGGCTCGGGCTCATCCCTGCAAGTACGGTGTTCAAGGAGGAAAAGCGCCTCGCCCAGTCGGAGCTGCGCATCACGGGCGCCCAAGGCGCGTTCTCGGTGTGGAACGGCATGACGGCGCGCGGGTACGAGATTCACGACGGCGAAACGACCGTCTCCTGTGCCCCTGCGGGCACGATTGGCGGCAAACCAGAAGGCGCGGCCTGCGGAAACGTGTTCGGAACCTATCTCCACGGCCTGTTCGACGAACCGGGGGTGGCGCTCGCTCTCGCGCGCTCGCTCGCGCGCATGCGCGGCCTGCCCGAGAGCGTCGTGGGTGCTGCGGGCGCAGCGTCCGCAGCCGATCACCGTGCGCGCGAGTTCGACCGCCTGGCCGACGTCGTGCGCGGGGCGCTTGACATGGAGTATGTCTACCGCATTATCGAGGAGGGCGTATGATCCACGTGTATCATGGCGACGGCAAAGGCAAGACCACGGCGGCGATGGGCCTCGCCCTTCGCATGCTCGCCGCAGGCCGCCGCGTCGTTGTCGTGCAGTTCCTGAAAGACGGCGAAAGCGGGGAGGCGCGCCTGCTTGCCGAGCATTTCGGCGTGCCCTTGTTCGCGGGGAAGGTGTCGGACAAGTTTACCTGGTCGATGACGTCGGAAGAACTTGCCGCGACGTGCGAGCTGCACGATGGGAACCTCGCTTCCGCGCTCGCCGAGCTCGAGGGCGCTCAGGAGGGGCTGCTCGTGCTCGACGAGGCGCTCGACGCGCTTTCGAAGGGGCTTGTCGACGAGGCGCTCGTGGACCGCGCGCTCGATATGTCCGCGCGCGGCGTCGAAGTAGCGCTCACCGGGCGCGCGCCTTCCCGCAAGATCGTGGAGAAGGCCGACTACATAACCGAGATGCAGTGCGAGAAACACCCCTACTCTCAGGGGATATGTGCAAGGGAAGGAGTGGAGTACTAGATGGATTCCAAGGAGATGGCGCCCGGCGACATCGAGCGGCGCAGCTTCGAGATCATCACCGAAGAGCTCGGCAGCCGCACGTTCCCGCCGCTCGAAGGGCCCGTCGTGAAACGCGTCATCCACACCACTGCCGACTTCTCGTACGCCGATTCCCTCGTGTTCACCCATGACGCCGCGCACTGTGCGCTCGACGCACTGCGTGCAGGGGCCACGGTGCTCACCGACACGAACATGGCGCTCGCAGGCATAAGCAAGCCCGCGCTCGCGAAGCTCGGCTGCAAGGCCGTGTGCTACATGGCCGACCCTGATGTCGCCGCGGATGCGCGCGCCGCGGGCACGACTCGCGCCGTTGCGAGCATGGACAAAGCTTGCGGCATCGAGGGTCCGCTCATCGTGGCCGTCGGCAACGCTCCCACAGCACTTCTGCGCCTCGCCGAGCTTATGGACGCGGGGAAGATCGCGCCCGCGCTCGTCGTTGGGGTGCCGGTCGGGTTTGTGAACGTGGTCGAGGCGAAAGAGGAGCTACTTGCGCGACGCGTGCCGGCCATCGTCGCGAGGGGTCGCAAGGGCGGCTCGACCGTGGCGGCCGCTATTATGAACGCGCTGCTCTACCAGATCACGCGCACGGGTGGCGCGAAGTGACGGCCCCCGCATCCGTGCCGGCGCTGCGCATCTTCGCCGGCACCACCGAGGGCCGCCTTCTGTGCGAATGGGCGAGCGGGGCGGGCATCCCCGCCCGTGCCTACGCGGCAACCGAGTACGGAGGCGAGCTATTGGGTGAGCTTCCGGGCATCGAGGTGCATGCGGGCAGGCTCGACGATGCCGACATGGAGCGCGAGCTTTCCGGCGCGCGCATCGTCGTCGACGCCACGCACCCCTTCGCTACGCTCGCAAGCGACAACATCCGGGCCGCTTCGCTCGCCGTGGGTGCACGATGCCTGCGCCTTGCGCGCCCGGTCGAGGCGCTGCCCAAAGGCGTCGTGCCGGTCGCGTCGATTGCCTGCGCGGCGCGCTTTCTCTCCGAGAACCCGGGTCGCGTTCTTCTCACGACGGGGAGCAAGGAGCTTGCTCCCTACACGCGCGTCGCCGATTTCGCGGAGCGCTTCTTCGTGCGTGTGCTCCCGCTGCCCGGTGCTATAACGAAGTGCATCGACGCGGGGTTTTCGCCGTCGCACGTCATCGGCATGCAGGGGCCCTTCACCCGCGAGCTCAACGAGGCGATGCTTCGGCAGGTGGGCGCCCAGTGGCTTGTGACCAAGGACTCGGGAACCGTAGGCGGCACGGCCGAGAAGCTCGCCGCAGCGCGCGCCGTGGGAGCGCGCTGTATCGTGGTCACCCGTCCCGCCGAGGGAGGCGGGGCCCTTTCGCTTCGGGAAGTGGAAGAAGCGCTCTTACGGGAGTTCGCGCGCTAGGCGCTCGCAGCGCCTGCGCGCCCTCCCGCCCGCGAGGAGGAGCGCCCCGAGCAAGCTCGACCCGTACAAGCCCGTCATCCGCCAGTAGCTCGAGGACGACGCCCGGAACTGGCGCAAACAGCCCTTCAATGAGTTGCGGTGAAATAGTGTCTGTTTTTTCTGCTAGATAGCATATTTCAGTCCCTAATTCACCGCAACTTGTTGGTGGTGGCTTACTGGTAGCGTAGGCACTCCACCGGGTCGAGCTTGGCGGCTCGGCGGGCGGGGTAGAAGCCAAAGATTACGCCGATGCCGACGGAGACGGCGAAGGCCAGCAGCACCGTGGCGATTGAATAGCTCGGTGTGATCTGCCCGCTGGCACCGAGCTCGCTGAGAACCCCTGATCCTGCGGCAAACATCGCGAGGCCCCAGGCCAGCAGATAGCCAATCAGGACACCCAGCAGGCCACCGGTGACGCACAGCGCCGAGGACTCGGCCAAAAACTGCGCGGTGATATCGCGACGACTGGCGCCCAGGGCACGGCGAATACCGATCTCGCGGATTCGCTCGGTCACGTTGGTGAGCATCATATTCATAATGCCGATCCCGCCGACAAGCAGCGAGATACTGGCGACAGCACCCATGATGAGCGAGAATGCGCCCATAAAGGAGTTGAGTGCATCGATGGCGCTTTTCATGGAGGTCGCCGATACACTGTCGTACTCATCGTCCTCCGAGATGCCCTTCATCGCGCGCACCTTGGACTCGATGTTTTTGCAGAGCTCATCCATGTCCGTGCCCTCGGCGGCAAGTGCCGTCACGCTGGGGAATGAAGGATTCTCGTCGCCAAACAGGCCGGAGATGGTTTCGCGTGGCATATACAGCGTGAGCGAGCCCATGGAGTCGCTGCCGCCATCAATCACGCCTACAATCTGCACCTCGCCGTTGGACACTTTGATGGTTTTTCCCAGCGCATCCTGTTCGTTGCCGTAAAGCTGATCGGCGCCGCCGCGGCTGATGAGCGCCACGCGCGAGCCTGCCTTTGACTCGACATCGGTGTAGGTGCGCCCCACAACGAGCTTACTGGCACCCACGGCGTCGAGCATGTCGCTATCGACACCCTGTGCCATGACGGTATAGCTTTTATCGCCGATCTTGTACTCGGTATACGCGCTGTTGACAATGCCGATCTGTTCTATCTGCGGTACCAGTTTTTTAAGCTTCTGGACGTCAGAATCAGAGAGTTCTTGGGACGAATAGATCTGAACCATGCGAGCTGCGTTGAGGCCCAAGCTGTTGACCAAGCTGTTTTGGATGCCGCCGATGAGCGAAGTCATGGCGATAACCGAGGCGATGCCGATGACAATGCCCAGGATGGTGAGCAGGCTGCGACCCTTGTTGGCCTCGAGCGAGTGAAGGGCTTCCTGGATAAGATCGCGGGCGCTCATGTCATCACTCCTTTCGGCGGGTTGGCGGAGGCGGAAATCATGGGCAGGCTATCTATGGCGCTGCGTAGGGTCCGCGGTGCATGCGGAATATACGCGCCGTCGTGAATGCGACCGTCGCGGATGGTCACGGCACGGTCGGCCTCGGCGGCAATGCCGGGGTCGTGTGTGATAAGCACGATGGTTTTGCCGCGCTCCTGGAGCTTGTGGAAGGTTTCCATGACGAGCGCTCCCGTGGCGGAGTCCAGGTTGCCCGTCGGCTCGTCGGCCAAAATGATGGGTGGATCGTTGACAAGGGCGCGCGCGATGGCGACGCGCTGCATCTGACCGCCCGAGAGCTCGGATATGCGGTGGTCCCAGTGGTCGACGGGCAGCGTGACAGCCTGCAGCGCGTGCACGGCGCGCATTTCGCGCTGGCTTCGGGGCACGTTGGTGTAGGCCAGCGGCAGCATGACGTTTTCGATAACCGACAGGCGCGGCAGCAGGTTGAAGCTTTGAAAGACAAAGCCAATGCTCAGCGCGCGCACCTCGGTGAGCTCATCATCGTCGAGTTCGGCGACGTTGAGCCCTTGCAGGTAATAGTCGCCCGCCGTTGGTTTGTCCAGGCAGCCCAGGATGTTCATGAGCGTCGACTTGCCTGAGCCCGAGGGGCCGGTGATGGCGACGAACTCGCCGGGATCAACCGCCAGGCTCACGTTGTGCAGAATATGGGCGCAGCCGGCCTCGCTCTCGAAGATGCGGTGCACGTTGCGGATGTCGATGACGGGACGCATTACATGCCCTCGTCGGCAGACGTATTGTCGCCGCCGTCTGCCGTCATGCCTGTGCCGGTATCCGTCACGATGGTGTCGCCGTCGCGTAGCTTGGTAACCGGGACGTCTGGGTTGATTTCGTTGCCCTGGTCGTCGCGCTTGACCTGCGTCTTGCCGACTACGGCTTCGTTATCGTTTTGCGTCACGACGTTCACTTTCACGCGACGGGTTTGCTTGCCCTCGTCATCGGTTGCCACGTTGACGTAATAGTGTTCGCCATCTTCGGTCATGAGTGCCATCGTCGGCACCATAACCACGTCGTCGAGCTTCTCGGTCACTACCGAGACCTCGGCAGTCATACCCGGCTTGAGGCGACTGTCGGGTGCTTCGATGAGGATGTCGACGTTAAAGGTCACGCTGCCGCCGCTACCGGAGCCGGAGTCAGAGTTTGCAACCGAGGCGATAGCCGTGACGGTGCCCTGGCTCACGATATCGGGAAACGCGGGATAGGTCACGTTGGCGCTTTGGCCCACGGCAATTTTGGCGATATCCTTTTCGCCTACCTGAACCGTCACCTTCATCTTGGACAGGTCGGCGATCTGCATGCACTGCTTGCCGCCGCTCGTATCGCTTTCGCCCATGATCATTCCGCCTGTTACCGTGGCGCCCACCTTGGCGTTGAGCTCCACGATGCTGCCCGAGCTCGGGGCCGTGACCGTTCGGCTGGCGGCCTTGGCGTTCGCCTGATCGAGGTTTGCCTGGGCCGATGCGAGACTGCGCTGAGCGGCCGATACGGCGTTCGTGTCCGCTGATGCGGCGGAGATGCCAGCCGCTGCGGAACCTCCGTCGACGTCCGTCGTTGGGTTGGCCTGCGCGGCAGCTGCGGCTTTCTGCGCGTTGGCGAGGTCTTCTTGAGCGGCTGCAACTGCACGCTGCGCCTCGGCAACGTTACGATCGAGCTCGTCGTTTTTAATGGTCATGAGCACGTCGCCCTCGTTGACGGATTGGCCCGCCTGCACGTTGATCGAATCGACCGTGCCGTCGACAGAAGGGGAGACCACTGAGGACGAAATGGGTTTGAGCTGGCCTTTCGCCTCGACCGTTGTGCTAAACGTGCCCTCGGTCACCATGTCGGTTACCGGCTCGCTAGCGCCCTGTGGCTGCGCATTGGTAACCAGGGTTGCGACAATGGCAATGAGCGCGATGGCACCTACGACGCCGACGGCAATACCGCGTCGAATCAGCTTTTTGCGTCGACGGTCGGCACGTTTTGCCTTGAGCTTGGCGTACGCCTCTTCATCGGAAATCTCGGCCGTATCGTTCGTGCGTTCGCTCTGCTTGTCGGCATGTACGTTTGTAATCAGAGGAATCGTTTCGGTGGCACCTTCGGGCGTGTGCTCGGTATCATCCGGGCCCGGGGCGATCGTGGGGACATTCGGCATAGCGTCTCCTTTATAGATAGAACCTCGATAAGTATATGCGCCCATCGGTTGGGATGGGCGCATAGGACGGTTTCTTTCGGAACTGTTAGATTGTTTGCAGCGGTTCCACGTTGTATTAATGCGCGCGTTGCACTACGAGTGGACAACCACGCACAGGCCGACTTTGATGCAGTCGTGAAGTGCCTTTGCATCGGCCAGGCGCAGGTTGATGCAACCGTGGCTGCCGCACCACTTGTACGACTCGGCATTATCGAAGCTCTTGTCGTTTTGCCAGGTGGCGTCGTGGAATCCGACCATATTGCCCTCGAACGGCATCCAATAGCTGACCGGGCTCTCGTATTTGGGCTTGCCGGTCTCGGGGTCCTTGGCACCGATAAGCTTGCTGGCGCCATTGTTGCTGTTGATCTGCCATACGCCCTCGGGGGTGGCGTCCTCTCCCGGCTTGCCAGAAATAAAGTTGGCCTCCCAAACGATATTACCGTTCTCGTCATAGTAGCGCGCGTGCTGCTCGGACAGATCGACGTCGATATACGCCTTCCAGTCGGGCTCTCCCTTTGCGGTAAAGGTGTCGGCCTTCTGGGAGTACTTGATCTCGATTTCGCCGGTCTGCTTGTTGTTAATGGCGTCCTCGACCTGCTTGGCGAGCGAGCTGCTGTCAATGGACCAACCAAAGTCACCGCCTTCGACGGCACACTGCTTGCCATCGGCGCGCGTCCACCAGCGAGTGGAGCCCACGGTATTAAAGCCGTTGGCGAGCTCGGCTGCCCAGCTGCTGATTTGCGACGTATCGAGCGTGGGGTTGGCAGGATCGGCAAAGCTGATCCACTGCAACACGGAGCTGCCATCAACCTTTCCGGCATCCTCGCCGTTGAGCTTGAGGGTCACGTTGACGCCCAAGAAGTTGTTGGCGGCATCGCATGCGGCCTGAATCTGATCATCGGTCAGCGTTCCATTGAGCGGCTCATAGGCATCGTTGCCGAGCTTGGAAAGGTCTACGGTCTCGGACAGCGAGGCAAGCTCGAGCTCGGCATACTTAATGACATGCTCGCGGTCGAGTTTTTCGTTGGAGCGCGCCTTCTCGACGGTAAACTTGCCGGCCTGCTCGTCATAGGAGCTATTGGCCTCGAACGTGCCCGAACGGCCCTCGTTAAACTCATCGATGGCGGTGCCCAGATCCTTCTCAAACTGCTTTTGGTCAAAGGTATCGGAGAGCATGGACAGGTCGACGTCTTGATCAAGATCTACTTCGTTGGAGGTAGCGGTTGTTTTGGTCTTGCCGCTTAAGGATTCTACAAGGCGGACCGGCCATACAAAGGCTTCGTTGTGGTTGATGATCTCTTTTGCGGCAGCTTCGCCGTCGACGATGGGCTCATCGGACTCGGGCTGATAGGTCCAGCTAAAGTCATCGCCCGCCACGGTGAGCTTATAGTGCTTCCACGCTGAGTTGACCTTGGTGGCGGCAGACGAAGCGTTGGAGAACGAGACGTCGACGCCGGCGATGGTGGTGTTGGGGTAGGCTACCTGCGAAAACGCTACGACGCCTACGATATAGACAATGACGATAAGACCCAGGAGGACAAAGAGCGTCGTCTTTTTGCCCGACTTATTGTTCCCGGTGGGTTTGCGCGCGGGGTCGCGATCGCCTCGACCGTGCGTGGGGGGCTGCTTGGGCGTATTGCCGTTTGCCTGGCGCTGCTGGCGCTGCTGGTTCGGGCGTTGCGAAGCGTTTGCCGCACCACGCTGCTGACCGTGGCTCGGCGCGATAGGACGCGGCGACTGAACGCCGCCGGTGTGCCTGCTCGGCTGCTGCGGATCGGGAATCAGTTGAGTTCGATCGTTTTGCGACATCGTATGCATATCCTTCGGATTTCGCCTTGCGGCTCATCGTGTTTTTACTGGGCTTGCATTATAGCGATTACCCAGTTGTTTGTGGTATGGAAACGGTGGCATTCAAAAGAGGTGGGACATTTGTCCCGCCTTCGAGTCTTTCTTTGTCGCTATCCGCACACACCGCATTTTGCACAGGCCGAAAGTGCGGCCGGAGCCTGCGCGATGCCACCCTTTGCCGTCTCGCGCAGCGTGGCCGGCAACGCGTGGCCCACGGAGAGCATGACGTGCGCCATCTGGTCAAACGGCACCAGGCTCTTGATACCGGCAAGTGCAAGCTGCGCCGAGCTAAATGCCGCGGCCACGCCGATGGCATTGCGGTTTTGGCACGGCACCTCCACGAGGCCGCCCACCGGGTCGCAGACCAGGCCCAGCAGGTTGCTCAGGGCGATGGAGCTGGCGTCGAGTGCCTGCTCAGGCGTGCCTCCGAGCATCTGCACCAGCGCGGCGGCGGCCATGGCGGCCGCGCTTCCGACCTCGGCCTGACAGCCGCCCTCGGCGCCGGCGACGCAGGCGCTCGTGGTGAGGTTGAGGCCGATGGCGGCGGCGCAGTAGAGGGCGTCCATGACTTGCTCATCGTCCAGTTGCAGATGGTCGGCGAGCGCCAGCACGCAGCCGGGCACGACGCCTGCGGAGCCGGCCGTGGGGGCGGCGACGATCACTCCCATTGTGGCGGAGCGCTCAAGGACGGCCATGGCGCGGGCCACGGCATCGGTCTGGACGGCGCCCATCAGGCTTATGCTCAGATCGTTTCGGCTGGTGGCATCGACAAGCTTTGCCTCGCCGCCGATGAGGCCGCCGAGCGAGCGCTGTGGATTGGAAATGGGGGCTGTGGTCTCTTCGCGCATGACGTCGAGTACGCGGCGCATGGCGGCGATAGCGTGTGCCTCGCCGGTCAGACGTGCCTCGCGCACGGCCATGACGGCGCCGATGTTGAGCCCCAGTTCCTCGCACGCATCGAGCAGCTGCTCGCCGTCGTCGAAGATTTCCTTTGCCGAGACGCCGGGGGAGAGCGACGAGGCAGAACCGGGGAGCTCGATAAAGGTCGCGTAATCGACATTGTCGAGCTTGCGGAGCATGGGGACGACGGTGTCGTCGGGGGCGCCGTCGGTCTCAAAGACGGAGTAGGCCTGGCCGCCCACTTCGGTGCGGTAGGTGCGGCAGAAGGCGATGTTCACATGGGCGTAGGCGAGGAGGTTGGTGAGCGCGGCGAGCACGCCGGGGACGTCCTGGTGTGCCACAAACAGCGTGGAATACATGCCCGAGATATCGACGCCGACGCCGTTAATGCGGCTGATGCGCATCTTGCCGCCACCCAGGCTCTCGCCGCGTACCTGAGCCGTGGCTCCCGTGGCGTCGACCATGTCGATGTCGACCGTGTTGGGGTGGATGGAGGCGTCGTCGCCCTTGATGTCAAAGTGGTAGTCGAGGCCCTGCTCGCGTGCGAGGTCGAAGGCCTGCTTGATGTTCTCGTCGTCGGTGTCGAGGCCCAGGATGCCCGCGACGAGCGCACGATCGGTGCCGTGGCCGCGGTAGGTGTGGGCAAAGGAGTTCCACAGGCCAAAGGTGACCTTAGTGATGCGGCCTTCCAGCAGGCTGGCGGCAACTTGGGCGCAGCGCAGGGCGCCGGCGGTGTGCGATGAGCTGGGGCCGACCATGACGGGGCCCAAGATCTCGAATGCCGAGGTCGTAGCTAGTGTTTGCGGCTTGCCTGCCATGGCTGCTCCTTTGCCTTGTCTCGTCGTCCCGAGGGGCGGGGCATAAGGTCGCCTGCTCGGGCAGTCCTGCTCGCACGGAGAGCACATTAAGTGCTCTCCGGCTCGTGCGGAACTCGCGATCGACCTTATGCCCCGCCCCTCGGGACTAAGGATACATGGTAGAAGTGCGCATGCTGCAAAATTCATTAGCTGGTGACGCAGCGTGGGCTCATATCGATATATCTTCACCACCGGATTAATAAAAAAGAAGTACCGGTTGGAGCCGGTACTTCTATTGGTGCGTTTCTATTTGGCTGTGGCTTTTCTCGTTAGCTTACAGGCCGCAGGCTGCTTTGAGTTCATCGACTCGGTCGGTTTTCTCCCAGGTGAAGTCGGCGTCTTCGCGGCCGAAGTGACCGTAGGCTGCCGTCTTTTCGTAGATGGGGCGACGCAGGTCTAGGTCGCGGATGATTGCGCCCGGGCGCAGGTCGAAGGTCTTCTCTACGGCCTCGACGATCTTGTCCTCGGCAACATGCGCGGTACCGAAGGTGTCGACCATGATTGAGAGGGGCTTGGAAACGCCGATGGCGTAGGCAAGCTCGACTTCGCATCGGTCGGCCAGACCGGCGGCGACCACGTTCTTGGCGACCCAGCGCGCGGCATACGCGGCGGAGCGGTCAACCTTGGTGCAGTCCTTGCCGCTAAAGGCACCGCCACCGTGACGGCCGTAGCCGCCGTAGGTGTCGACGATGATCTTGCGGCCGGTCAGGCCCGTGTCGCCCATGGGGCCGCCCACGACAAAGCGACCGGTGGGGTTTACGTAGATGTCGGCGCCGTCCCAAGGCATGTTCTCGGCAGCCATGACAGGCGCGATGACATGCTCGATGAGGTCGGCCTTGATCTTGCCCATGTCCTCAATCTCGGCAGCGTGCTGCGTGGAGATGACGATGGTCGTGACCTCCACGGGCTTGCCTTCCTCGTAGCGCACCGTGACCTGGGTCTTGCCGTCGGGACGCAGATAGGCGAGGGTGCCGTCGTGACGCACGGCGGCCAGGCGCTCGGCCAGGCGGCTTGCCAGGTAGTGCGGCATGGGCATGAGGGTCTTGGTCTCGTTGGAGGCATAACCGAACATCATGCCCTGGTCGCCGGCGCCGATCAGGTCGATCGGGTCGGTGGTGGCGCCGGTCTGGGTCTCGAAGGACTCGTCGACGCCCTGGGCGATATCGGGCGACTGCTCGTGGATAAGGCTCATAACGCCGCAGGTGTCGCAGTCAAAACCGAACTTGGCACGGTTGTAGCCAATGCGACGGATAACGCCGCGGGCGATTTCCTGTACGTCGACGTAGGCCTGGGTGCGAATCTCGCCGGCGACGATGACGGTGCCGGTGGTCACGAGGGTCTCACAGGCGCAGCGGACGTTCTCCACGTTGGCAGGCACGCCGTTGGGGGCGATGTAGCCCTGCTCCTGGAGCTCTATTTCTTTGGCGAGGATTGCGTCGAGGACGGCGTCGCTGATCTGGTCAGCGATCTTATCGGGATGACCTTCGGTCACCGACTCCGACGTAAAAACAAAGGACCCGTGTTGGGGTGGGATGGAACGAAGTTCTTCTGACATGATTGTCCTTTCAAAAACGTGTCCCGGCGACCGTTACCATTCCGCTGGGCTCTCTATGCAATGGCACATCATAGCGCGTAAATCAAACATTCACACCCTTTCCGCACCTACTCATTGGGGACAGACTTAAATGATCAGCCTTACCTAAGTGCCGACAGGTTGCCCAAAGACTGATCATTTAAGTCTGTCCCCAATGAGTAGGTCGGTGCCCTTTGTGCGGAGGTTGCTTTGATGCTTTATACTAGTGCGGTTAGACATCCATCCTGCAATCGAGGAGATTTCCATGGCATCAGACGTTCGCGTCCGCTTTGCACCCTCACCCACGGGCAAGCTGCACATCGGCGGCGCCCGCACCGCTATCTATAACTGGGCTTTCGCCCGTGCAAACGGCGGCACGTTCATCCTGCGCATCGACGACACCGACCCCACCCGCTCCACCGACGAGAATACGCAGATCATCCTGCGCGCCATGCGTTGGCTGGGCCTGGACTGGGACGAGGGTCCCGAGGTGGGCGGCGACTTTGGCCCCTACGCCCAGACCGAGCGCCTGGACCTGTACAAGCAGGCCGCCCAGAAGCTTTGGGACGAGGGCAAGGCCTATCCCTGCTTCTGCACCAAGGAGCAGCTTGATGCCGACCGCAAGGCCGCGCAGGAGCGCAAGGACCCCTTCCAGGGCTATCAGCGCCGTTGCCGCGATCTTGATCCCGAGGAGGCCCGCCGCCGCATCGAGGCCGGCGAGTCTTACGTCCTGCGCATCAAGGTGCCCGAGGACCGCGGCGACGTCGTTATCCACGACGCCGTCCACGGCGAGGTGACCTTCGACGCCAAGGAGCTCGACGACTTCGTCATCTTCCGCTCCGATGGCACGCCCACGTACAACTTCGCGACCGTCGTCGACGACGCCATGATGAAGATCACCCATGTCATCCGCGGCGACGACCACCTGTCCAACACCCCGCGCCAGGTCATGGTCTACGAGGCCCTCGGCGCGCCCGTGCCCACGTTCGCCCACATCTCCATGATCCTGGGCGCCGACGGCAAGAAGCTCTCCAAGCGCCACGGCGCCACCTCGGTGGAGGAGTACCGCGACGCCGGTTACCTGTCCGACGCCTTCGTCAACTATCTGGCGCTGCTCGGCTGGTCGCTCGACGGCGAGACCACAATCATCCCGCGCGATGTCCTGGCCAGCAAGTTCTCGCTCGACCGCATTTCCAAGAACCCGGCGACCTTCGACCCCAAGAAGCTCGACTGGGTCAATGCCGAGTACATCAACGGCATGTCCGATGCTCAGTTTGCCGACGAGATCATGGTCCCCGAGCTGCACGAGGCGGGTCTCATCGAGGGTAATGTCGAGTACGGCGAGGATTGGATCGACGCGCTTGCCGCCATTGTCAAGCCGCGCACCAAGATGCCGGCCGACGCTGTGACCGTCGCCGCTCCCATCTTCGCTACGGCCGAGACGCTCGAGTATGACGAGAAGTCCGTCAACAAGGGCCTGGCCAAGGAAGGCATGGGTGCCATTCTGGACGCCGCCAAGGCCGCGCTCGAGGGCGTGGACGAGTGGACGGCTGCCAACATCGACGCCGCGCTTGAGCCGCTGCCCGAGCAGATGGACCTTAAGAAGCGCGTGGTGTTCCAGGCCGTGCGCGTCGCCGTCTGCGGCAACATGGTGAGCCCTCCGCTGGGCGAGACCATGGCGCTCGTCGGCCGCGACGACTGCCTAGCGCGCATCGATCGCGCCCGCACGATGGCGCTGTAATCGCTGCGCAAACGTTTGTATCCGAGCCCCGTTCACTCAGAGCGGGGCTCTTGTTTCTGTACCGATGAGTGGGTTGCTGGGACAAAATAATCAGTAGTGTTTGTCCCATGTTCGAGTGACGCAACAAGCTCGACACTCGTATCGGGCATGGGACAAACTCTACTGATTATTTTGTCCCACCCCTTTCAGGTCCGTTCGTTAGAGGTGGTGTATGGCTCAACAACTGTCGCTGTTTGGTTCGCCGGAACCGGAGGAGACTCCGGTGAAGCTCATGCCTGTCGCTGCCTCGGCTCAGCCTAAGCCTGCACCTGAGCCCATCGCTGCCTACGCGAGCGTGGTTCTCGACATTCCTACCCGAGCGCTGTCCGAGCCATTCGCCTACTGCATTCCCCAGTCCCTTGCCAACGAGGCGCAGATCGGATCCACGGTCCTGGTCCACTTTGGTAACCGTGCCGCCGCGGGCTATATCGTTGATATTGCGCCTGAGCTGGGCGACCTGCAGGGTAACAACGCCCTCGACCCCGCGCGTATTAAAGCCGTCGAGGCTATCCTCAGCAAACCGCTCTTTACCGCCGAAGCCGCCCGTATCGCACGCTGGATGAGCCACGAGTACGTCGCAACGCTTTCCGAGTGCCTGCGCCTGTTTTTGCCCCCGGGCGGCAGTCCGCGTGTGGTCAAGGGTGACGACGGCGTGTGGACGGTTGAACGTCCAGCCGTCAAACCCATCCAAAATCGCTGGGTCATGCTCACGCCCGAAGGCTTCGACTATACGCCGCCCAAGACCGCGGTCCGCCAGCGCCAACTCATCGAGGCGCTCCAGTGCGGCCCGGTCACGACGCGCGACCTCAACCTTCTCTATAACAGCATGTCGGCGACCATCAAGGCGCTCGAAAAACGCGGCGTCGTGGTTGTGGAGGAGCGCCGCGCCTGGCGTGGCTGCAGCGAGCAGACCACGCTGTCCTCGGCGAGCGGCAAGGCCCCGATGGCACTCACCAACGGTCAGCGACAGGCCCTCGCGCAGATTGAGCGCGCACGCCTTGACGCTCACGGCGACGTGGTCCTAGTCGATGGCGTCACTGGATCCGGCAAAACCGAGGTCTACCTTTCCGCTATCGAGCGCGTGCTCGCGGCCGGCCGCTCAGCCTGCGTACTGGTGCCCGAGATATCGCTGACAGCCCAGACCGTCGGCCGCTTCCGCTCGCGCTTTGGCGAGACGGTCGCCGTGTTCCATTCGCGGCTTTCGGCCGGCGAGCGCCTGGACCAGTGGGATATGGTTGCCAGCGGTGCGGCCCGCGTGGTCGTCGGCGCTCGCTCGGCGCTCTTTTGCCCGCTCAGCGACTTGGGTCTCATCATCATTGACGAGGAGCACGAGACCAGCTACAAGCAGGGGTCCAGTCCGCGCTACCACGCGCGCGAGGTGGCGGCCGAGATGGCGCGGCGCTACCGCTGCCCGCTCGTGTTGGGCTCCGCCACGCCCTCGGCCGAGGCCCTCGACCACTGCCGCCGTGGAACGTATAACGGCACCACTTGGACGCGCGTCGAGATGCCCGAGCGCCCGGGACACGCCGTGCTGCCCGAGGTCCGCATTGCCGACCTGCGCCGCGAGTTTTCGCACGGTAGCCGTTCAATGTTCTCTAAACCGCTGATGGAAGGTTTGGAGCGCGTTGTAGAGCACCGCGAGAAGGCCGTGCTGCTGCATAACCGCCGTGGCTTTGCGCCGTTCCTGATGTGTCGCGAGTGCGGCTGCGTTCCCACCTGCAACCACTGCTCCACCGCGCTTACGTATCACGAGCGCACGCACACGCTGCAATGTCACACATGCGGATCCTCCTGGCGCGTGCAGCCGTATCCCGCGCCCACGAGTCGTTGCCCCAAATGTGGCAGTCGCTACCTGGCAAAAATGGGGCTGGGCACGCAGCAGATCGAGGACGCACTGCACCAGATGCTGCCCGAGGACGTCGCCATCATCCGCATGGATGCCGATTCCACGCGCGGCAAGGATGCGCACAAAAAGCTGCTCGAGCAGTTCGATGCTGCCGATTGCGCCGTGTTGCTGGGCACCCAGATGATCGCCAAAGGCCTTGACTTTCCCGAGGTCACGCTCGTGGGTGTGGTCAATGCTGACTTCGCCCTCAAGCTGCCGGATTTCCGCGCAGGGGAGCGCGCCTACGATTTGCTTGAGCAGGTCGCCGGTCGCGCCGGTCGCGGCGATCGCCCTGGCGAGGTCATCATCCAGACGTATCTGCCCGAGGATCCGGTCATTCGCGCCGTCGCCGAGCACGATCGCTCGATCTTTACCGACTACGACCTGGACCAGCGTCGCGACGCGCTGTACCCGCCGTTTGTGCGCCTGGTCAACATCTTGGTGTGGTCGGCGAACCGAGACGACGCGCAGGACTACATCGGGCGTATCGCAAAGCTTCTTAAGCGCCGCTGGCATGCCGCCGCGCCCGATTTTTTGCGGGCGGGGAGTGCCGTGCCGCAGGTGCTGGGTCCGGCTTCGTGTGTAATCGAGAGAGCCAAGGACCGTTACCGCTTCCATCTGCTTGTGAAGTCGCCCGTGGGGTACCATGTTTCTGATGATATCGACGCCTGCCTCAAAGAGGTGGGCTCCGTGCGCGGCGTGAGCGTGAGCGTTGACGTCGATGCCTATGATTTGATGTAACAACCCGAAAGGATGGCCATGGAAGCCAACGGAATCGTACTGTCGCCCGACCCCCGCCTGCGTCAAGAGTGCGCCGTCATCGAGGAGATCACCCCGGCGATCGAGGCACTTGCCGAGAAGATGAAGAAGATGATGTTCGAGAACGGCGGCTGCGGCCTTGCTGCCCCGCAGATCGGTGAACTCATTCAGCTCGTCACCATCGACTGCGACTACACCGACAAGAATGACTACGACCCATACGTGCTCATCAACCCTGTTATTGTTGAGCAGAGCGACCATCTGGTGCCGTTTAGCGAGGGCTGCCTGTCCATCCCTGGCATTAGCTGCGAGATCGAGCGTCCCGACCATGTCGTCGTCGAGGCGTACGACTTGGACGCCAACCTGATTCGCTATGAGGCCTCGGGCGATCTGTTCTGCGTGTGCCTGCAGCACGAGATCGATCACCTGCACGGCAACACCATGTTCGAGCGACTGAAGCCGATGCAGAGGCTCAAGGCCGTCAAGGAGTACCAGGACGCCCTGGCCCGCGGCGCTCGACCGGGCGAGACGGAGTAGGTTAATTGTCCGTCCCTGGGATGGGGCCCACACATATCATCCCGTGCTCAAACATTCTCGCTTTGCTGCGAAACTGCGCGCGGGACGATATGTGTGGGCCCCATCCCAGGGACTACGTTGTCGCTCTTCGTTTCGCCCGGGTGCCGTCGGGCCAGGGAGGGGCGTCTTCGCTGATAGGTGCTTTCTTGGGAGGGCTGCTTTTATGCGGCTCTTTCTTTGTTTTTGGGTATATTTGTTTCTGTTGAACTATTCTTGCGGCTGGGCGCGCTTGCGACCAGGAACGCTTTTTTGTAGCCGTCTCGGCTCGTTATTGAGAGGAGACTAACTTTTATGCGTATTGTGTTTATGGGTACGCCTGATTTTGCTGTGCCTTCTTTGACTTCGCTTGTTGAGGCTGGGAATGAGATTGCGCTTGTTGTTACTCGTCCTGATGCTGTTCGTGGGCGTGGTAAGAAGCTGGAGCCGTCTCCTGTTAAGGCTAAGGCGCTGGAGCTGGGGTTGCCGGTCATTGAGGCGAATCGTATGACGCCTGAGGTTGTTGAGGTGCTCCAGGCTGCCCAGGCTGATATTTTCTGTGTGGCTGCCTATGGCTGCATTTTGCCCGATGAGGTGCTGCATATGGCACCGCTCGGTATTGTGAATGTTCATGCGTCCTTGCTGCCTCGTTGGCGTGGGGCTGCTCCTATTCAGCGTGCCATTCTTGCTGGTGATGAGATTGCTGGCGTTTCTATTATGCGCATTGGGCATGGCGTGGATACCGGCGCCTATTGTGCGCAGGCCTCGACCTCGGTTGCCGGTAAGCATGCTGAGGCGCTGACCATGGAGCTTGGTGAGCTTGGCGGTAAGCTGCTGGCCGATACGCTACCGTCGCTTGCCGATGGTACGGCGGTGTGGATCGAGCAGGATGAGTCGCTTGTCACCCATGCTGCGAAGATTTCCAAGCAGGAGATGCGTCTTGATCCGCAGATGGCGGCGCTCGATTGCGTGCGTCATGTGCTCGCTTCGTCCGATACCGCACCTGCTCGCTGCGTGATTGCCGGCAAGACCGTTCGCGTGCTCGATACTGCGCTGGCCGATGTTTCGCTTGGCGAGGGCGCTGTTGACGTTAAGAACAAGCGTGTTTACCTGGGTCTTTCCGATGGCTCGATTGAGTTGCTCGAGGTTAAGCCCGATGGCAAGCGTGCTATGACTGCTTCTGCTTGGTCTGCTGGCCTGCAGGGTGCCGATCTTATCTGGGGTGTTTTGTCATGAGCAGGCTGTCTCCCGCGCGCAAGCTTGCGCTCGATGTGCTGATGGAGGCCGATCGCCGCGGCATGTATGCACGTGACGTGCTGTCCTCTCGCGCATCGGCCAAGGCTATTGACCAGCGCGATTCCGCTTTTGCCGCCCGCTTGGCGCTGGGTGTTGCCGCCACGCAGGGTATTTTGGACGAGCTGCTCGATCAGTTTCTCGATAAGCCCAAAAAGGTTGCGCCGCGCGTTCGCATGGCGCTTCGTATTTCTGCCTTCGAGATGCTCTACCTGCATACGCCTGGCCGCGTTGCCGTAAGTCAGGGAGTTGAGCTGGTTCGCTGCGGTGCTAAGTCCGCCGCCGGTCTGGCGAACGCCGTTCTGCATAAGGTTGCGGACAACGTCGATGATTTTGCCGCCGCGGTGGATGCCGATGAGTCTGAGCGACGCTTGGTTCGCCTGTCTCGCCTGATGGGCTTGCCGCGATGGCTGTGCGCTCGCATTATGGCATCGTTTGACACACCAGAGGGTGCGCTTAACTTTGCCGGCAATCTGGCCCCCGCGCCGCTGGCCCTGCATGAGAACGCTTTTGCTTCCAAGCCCGATCCGTATATCTCGCAGCTCGTCGCGCCTGTCTTCCCGGGCTGCCATGCCCCGGTTGATGCCCAGGTTACCGTTGCTTCGGGTGTGTTTGAGCGTGCTGCCGCGGTGGCCTCGGACCTTAACGCCCAGCTTATCGCCACAGCTGCCACGCGCCCTGGTTGCTGCCTTGAGATTGGTGCCGGCCGTGGCACCAAGACCTATGTGATGATGTGCCAGGCCAAGCGTGCGGGCTATGAGCGTCAGCATACGGCGCTCGATTTGCATGATCGCAAGTGCGACCAGAATCTCGCTCGCCTGCATAAGGCAGGTATTCAGGGCGTTCGTACGGTTTCGGGTGATGCTTGCGAGCTTGATGAAGTACTGACGTCGTTTGATGCCATGCTTGGCGAGCCGGTTAAGTTCGATACGGTCTTTATCGATGCGCCGTGCTCTGGCACCGGAACCATGCGTCGTCATCCCGAGATCCCGTGGCGCCTGACCGAAAAGGATGTGACGGTTGAGCTGCCCAAGCTGCAGCTGACGATGCTCAAAGAGGCTGCTGCGCGCGTGGCTGCCGGCGGCGAGCTCATCTATGCGACGTGCTCGGTTTTCGACGAGGAGAACACGCAGGTCGTGGACGCGTTCCTTGCTTCTCCCGAGGGTGCCGGCTTTAGCGTTGCACCGCTTTCCGAGGCGCAGATTCTTCAATTGCCTGAGTTCGCCCAGGCCAAGAAGCTCGTATCCGTACGCCAGAACGATCGAGGCCTCTTCCAAAGCGTGCCGGTAAACGCCGACTCCTACGACGGCCACTTCTGCGCCCGCCTGGTCCACAAGTAACGACTAAGTTGCGGTGAAATAGGGATTGAATAGCGGCTTCTGCCCGCCAAACAGTCCTTATTTCACCGCAACTCATAAGGAACCTGGGCAGCTAAAGAATCAGCCCCGCGATTGGTGTTGGTCGCGGGGCTGATTGGTTTCTAGTGGCTATGCGGGCAGTTGGCGCAGCAACCGCTGGTGGCGCTGGTGCTGGAGCCGCCACTGCGCTGATCAGTGTTGTAGAAGCCGCTGCCCTCAAACTTGATGCCGCTGGCCGAGAACGTCTTGGCGGCCGGAGCGCCGCAGTTGGGGCACACGACCTCGGGGGTCTCGGACATGGGATGCTCAACCTCAAACACGTTGCCGCAGCTCGAGCACTTGTAATCGTAGCGCGCCATAATACTTCCTTTTCAGCACAAAGCGGGCAGATTACTCTGCCCGCAAAAATTCAAACGTCTGTAACTGTACCCTATATCGGGCGTTTTATCACGCTTCGCCCCAGAATCTATGCGTGTTGCGCAGGAGCTGTGCGGTTTTGCTCTCGGCGGCCGCAACGTCGGCCTCGTCAGCCTGCCAGGTCCAGTTGCCCGTGGCCACGCCCGGTACGTTCATGCGCGCGTCGTCGCCCAGCCCCAGGACATCCTGCAGCGGCATCATCACCAGGGGAGCGTCGCTTGTCAGCGCGTCACTCATCAGCTTGGCTGCCACCTCAACACCGCTCGGCTCGTCGCCGCCCGCAAAGGAGCGCGTGCACCAACCCGCGAGCGTCGACGTGTCGTGAGTCGATGTGTACAGGATCTTGCCGGGCGTAGGGTGCACGCCGCAACGAACGTCGTAATCGCTAAACTCCAGTACGTCCATACCGGGGAAGCCGCAAGTCGAAGCCATGGCGCGAACACCGGGCGTCAGGTAGCCCAGGTCCTCGGCGATAAAGTTGAGCGGCCCCAACTCGTCATAGGCGGTCTGGAAAAGGTCCTTGCCCGGGCCTGCCAGCCAACGCCCGTCGGCGCAGGCCTTACCTGCGGGAATGCTAAAGTAGCTGTGGAAGCCCAGGAAGTGATCCAGGCGCACGCGGTCGTAGAGCGAGAACGCACGACGTAGGCGATCCATCCACCAGCGGTAGCCGTTCTGCTTCATGTGGTCCCAGCGGAACGTCGGGTTGCCCCACACCTGGCCCTCGGGCGCAAAGTTGTCGGGCGGCGCGCCAGAAATCTCAATCGCCTTACCGGTATCGGACAGCCAGAAGTTCTCGGGCTCGCTCCATGCATCGGCCGAATCGTCCGAGACATACATCGGGATATCGCCGATGACCTCGATGCCCTTCTTGTGCGCGTAGTTCATGAGCTCGCACCAGGCTAGGTCAAAGCGGTACTGCATGTACGCCTGCAGCTCTGCCTCGTCGTGGAAACGCTTGTCGTCAATCAGGTGCTCGTTGTAGCGCGCGACATCCGTCGGCCAATCGTGGCGCGACTCGCCCTCAAAGTACTTCTTAACGGCCATGTAGACGCAGTATTTCTCGAGCCAATCGGCGTTGCGATGTTTAAACGCGGTGTAGAGCGGATCGGCATCTTCGCCGCCACGGGCCTTCCAGGTCTCAAAGTCGGCGGCTAGCTCCTTGTGACTCTCGGGCAGCAGGTCGATATTGCCAGCAAAAGCCGAGGGCCCGGCATAGGGGGAGCGGAAGAAATCCGTCGGGTTGACGGGCAGGACCTGCCAGTAGCGCATGCCCATAGCGGACAGATGGTCGATAAAGCGACGCGTTGGTGCGCCGATCGTGCCGGGCTTGCCGTCATCGGTCGGTACCGAGGTGATATGGCACACAACGCCCGCGCCGTGATCGAGCGGCTCCTGCAGGCGCTGCTCGGCATGGTGATAGATGATCGACGAGCCCAGCGGATACAAATCGAGCGTGACCGTGCCGTTGTGAATCTCGCACTCGTGACCGCTGATCACGTCACTCGCGCATTCATCGAGCGCCGGAATCGTCACGCGGTGCGAATTGCGCAGACTACGATTAATGATAACCGTCGCGGACTCGCCATCCTTGCCCGTGCGGTTGTATGCCAGCACCTCGTCGTTGAGCGCGAAGGCCTTGATCTCGCCGTCGATCATAAACGGCAGTGCGCGGCGTACGGCGGAGGCGTTTTTGACAATAGCCAGCGTGTCGAAGTCGTGCAGTTGGTCCTTGGCCGGCAGGGTGCGGCGGTTGCCCGGATCGGTTAGACCCTCCAGGCCGTATTCGTCGCCGTAGTAGATCGAAGGCACGCCGGGGAAGGTCATCTGCATGAGCGTGGCGAGCCAAAAACGGCTCTTGGCTAGGCCCATCGAGTTCTCGTCCAGGCGCCATTTGCTGCGCTCGCACTCGGGCAGCTGCGACTCGTCGGGGCCGCCGCCGAGCACCGAGATAATGCGCGGACGGTCGTGGCTCGAAAGCAGATTAAGTGCGCAGGACAGGGCCTCACGGGGATAGTTCTCGCGCAGGGTTTCGATATCCTCGGCTGCCTGGTAGGCGTTCTTGTAGCCCATCAAAAAGCCGATGACCATGTCGCGGAAGGGGTAATCCATAGCAGAGTCCAACTCGGAGCCCTGTAGGTAGCGACGCAGATGGCCGTAGCTGATCTTGTTGGAGGCATCTTCCCAGACCTCGCCGAGCAACAGCGCATCGGGCTTTTCGGCAAGTACGGCCTTCTTGATCTCGGCCAGGAAGTCGTCGGAAAGCTCGTCAGCGACGTCCAGGCGCCAGCCATGAGCGCCGGCACGTAGCCATTTACGGATCACGCCGTCCTTGCCCAGAAGCCGCTCGCGTACCAGCTCGGAGCTCTCATTGATGGCGGGCATATTGCCCACGCCCCACCAGCAGTCGTATGAGCCGTCCTCGTGGAAATAAAACGCATCGCGCCATGGCGAATCCTCGCTCTGCCACGCGCCCACGCCGGGGTAGTTGCCGTAGCGGTTGAAATAGATCGAGTCATCGCCCGTGTGGTTGAAGACGCCGTCCAGAATGATGGAGATGCCCAGCTTCTCGGCCGCCTGGCACAGCTCGGTAAAGTCCCGCTCGGTGCCCAGGATCGGGTCGATCTTGGTGTAGTCGGCCGTGTCGTAGCGGTGGTTGCTCGCGGCTTCAAAAATGGGGTTGAGGTAGATGGCCGTAAAGCCCAGCTCGGCGATGCGAGGCAGGTCTTCCTGGATGCCCTTGAGCGACCCGCCGTAGAAGTCCCAGGTTTTGATGGAGCCGTCTTCGGCGCGCTCGTACACGGGCGGCTCGTTCCAGTCCTCGACCATGCGGCGCTGGATTCCGTTGCGCGGTTTTTCGACTTCGGCCAGCGTGCGCTCGCGCCAGTTTTCGTCGCGGGCATAGCGGTCGGGGAAGATCTGGTAAACCATGCCACGCTCGTACCACTCGGGACGAACTTCGCGGTGCTTGTAGACGGTGACCTGGAACGACGGAACCTCGGCGTAGTCGTAGGTTACGCCCTCGCCGCCGGTGCGGCCCTGCGGTGCGCCCAGACGAACCTCGGGCTGGCCCTCGATATTGCAGATAAAGCTGTACCAGATAAGACAGGGCTCGGTGCACTCAAGCTCTACGGTAAAGATGCCGTCGCCCTCGTGCGTCATGGGATACAGAGTTTCCCCGATCTCATCGACCCAGGTTCGCAGCGTAAGCGTTGCCTGGTTGGGGTCGGCATCCTCCAAAATTACCGACAGCGAAACGGAAGTTCCTATGGTCACAGCGCCAAACGGAGTGCGAAACTGCGGCAGACGGCTGTTGTGTATCAATCTCATAATACGGTCCAGTTCAATAGAATCACGGCCTGCGGGCCATGGCTTTACGCACAGGATGTAAGTATATCTGTTGTACATAGGCTGTATAAACAACATCCGTTTACCATCGGCGAACGGTTGTCCTAGAAAATCGTTTTACCAACTATTAACAGAGAAGGGGCCCCCGGTTGGAGCGCCCCTTGCTTAGGGTTTGATGAGGTTTTGGATCGTCTGGATTAGCGGCGCTTGCGGGTGGCCGTTGCCTTGCGGACGGAAGTCTTCTTGGTCGGAGCCTTTTTCTCGGTCGGAGCGGCAGGGGAGACCGGGGTCTCCTTGGCAGGCTCGGGCTTAGCCTCCGCCTTCGGGGCAGCCTTGGTCTTAGCCTTGACCTCGGCGGCCTTCGGTGCCGGCTCGGGCTTGGTCTCCTCTTTGACGGCGGCGGGCATAGCCTCTGCCTTAGGAGCAGCAGCCTTGGTCGTGGTCTTTTTGGCCGTCGTTGCAGTGCGCTTGCGCGTGGTGGTCTTGGCGGTCGGCTTGGCCTCGACAGCTGCCTCGGCCTTGGGCTCGGCGGCTGCCTCCTCGGCCTTGGTCGCAGTAGCATTTGCGGCGGCCTTCGGAGCGGCCTTGGTCGCAGTAGCCTTGACGGCCGTCGACTTCGTTGCCGTGTTCTTCTTGACGGTCGTTGCCTTCTTGGCGGTCGTGGTCGTCTTCTTGGCAGCGGTCTTTGCCGGAGCCTTGGCGGCCGGCTTGGCCTCTGCGACCTCGGCCTTTACCTCGGGAGCAGCCTCGGCCTCGGCGGCTTTCTTGGCAGCGGCGGTGGTGCGCTTGCGCGCGGTCGTTGTCTTGGCAGCGGTGGTCTTGCTCGCGGTCGCGGTCTTGCTCGCAGCGGCTTTCGTGGTCGTGGCCTTCTTCGCCGTCGTCTTACGAGTCGCGGTCTTCTTAGCTGCGGGCTTTACAGCAGGCTTGACCTCGACCTCTGCCTTGGGAGCAACCTCAGCCTTCACCTCAGGCTCGGCCTTTGCGGGCTCAGCCTCAACAGACTTCTCCTCGGCCTTGGGCTCCTCGGCGGCCACCGGCTCAGCAACAGCCTCAGGCTCGTCGACAACAGCCGCTGGCCTCTCAATCTCCGGATGCATAAAGAAGTACAGGTCCAGATACTTGTCGGCCGAGCGCGTCCAGCTAAAGTCCTGGCTCATGGCCTGCGTGACCAGCTGGTTCCAGGCATCGCGGTTGTCCCAGAACAGGCGCGCCGCGCGGAACACGGCGTCGCCCATCTCGTCGCCGTTAAAGTTACTAAACGAGAAGCCCGTGCCCTCGCCGGTAAACTCGTTATACGGGATTACGGTGTCCTTCAGACCGCCGGTCTCGCGCACGATGGGCAGGGTGCCGTAGCGCATGGCGATGATCTGCGACAGGCCGCAGGGCTCAAACTTCGACGGCATCAGGAACATGTCGGCGGCGGCGTACATGCGCTGCGACAGCGCCGGATCAAACTCGATGCGCGCGGCCATGGTGCCGGGGTACTTGTCCTGGAAATAGCGCAGGCCGTCCTCGTAGTCGCGGTCGCCGGTACCCAGCACGGCCACCTGTACGCCTCCGGCCAGGATGCGGTCGAGCGCGTACATGACCAGGTCCATGCCCTTCTGGCGCGTCAGGCGCGTGACCATCACCATGAGCGGACGGTCGTCGCGAACCTCGAGCCCCAGCTCTTCCTGCAGCTTGGCCTTGCACACGGCCTTGCCGGAACGGTCGTCAACCGTGTAGTTGGCGGCAATGCGCTTGTCGGTCGCCGGGTCAAAGCCCGCCACGTCAATGCCGTTGAGGATGCCCTGCAGCGCATAGGAGCGCTCGCGCAGCACGCCGTCCAGGCCCTCGCCAAACTCGGGCGTCTGGATCTCGTTGGCATAGGTGGGGCTCACCGTGGTGATGGCGTCGGCATAGCGCAGCGCGCCCAGCATGTAGTTGACGCTGCAGGCGTCGCAACGCAGCTGCGAGGCGGCCGCCGGAATATGCGCCACACCCAGGATGTCCTCCATCACGGTGTCGCTAAACTGGCCCTGGAACGCCACGTTGTGGATCGAGAACACGGTCTTGACGCGGTCGTACAGCGGAAGGCCCTGGTAGAACTCGCGCAAGAAAACGGGCGCCAGTGCCGTCTGCCAGTCATTGCAGTGCAGGATGTCACACTCAAAACCGGCCGGCAGGTGCTGCAGGCTCTCGGTGATGGCCTTGGAGAAGAACGCAAAGCGCTCGCCGTCATCAAAGAAGCCATACGGATAGTCGCGAGCAAAGTAGCGCTCGTTGTCGATGAACATATAGGTGACGCCGTCGTGCTCGAGCTTCTCGAGCCCGCAGTACTCGTTACGCCAGCCCAGGCTCACGTAAAAGTCGGAGAAGTGCTCCATCTGCGCCTTGTACTCGTCCTTGATGGTGGCGTACTTGGGCACCATCACGATAACTTCGGCGCCGGCGCGCACGAGCGCCGCAGGCAGCGAGCCCGCCACGTCGCCCAGGCCACCGGTCTTAACAAACGGTGCGCACTCGGCCGAGGCAAACACAATCTGCATCTTTTTGCTGGAATCTGCCATATTGTCTCCCATGTTGCAATTCGAGAATAGCCGCCTGGCGCTAACCGGGCGGCTATTCTACATGTTACGAGCGATGTTGCGGTGCCAACGTTAACGCACGATGGTGGTGTCGGAAGTTAACGGAGCCTTGCCCAGCACCAGGATGTTCTCGGGCGTGCCGCGAAGCTCGGTGTTGGTGGGAACCACGTTGTTCTTGTCCAGGATGGCATTCTCGACGCGGGCGCCGCTCTTGATGATGCAGCTCTGGTTGATGATCGAGTTGGTCACCGATGCGCCTTCCTCGACCACGACGCCGCGCGACAGGATCGAGTTGCGCACGGTGCCCTTGATGATGCAGCCGGCCGAGATGATCGAGTTGCACGCGTGGCTGCCGGTCGCATAGCGCGAAGGCGGCACGTCGTGAGCCTTGGTCAGGATCGGGCGCTCGGGAACGAAGAGCTGGTCGGCCACGGTCTGGTCGAGCAGGTCCATGCTGCGGCGATACAGCGACTTTTCGCTAAACACGCCCACGACCTCGCCCTTGTACTCGTAGCTGCACACGTCGATGTTGCCAAAGTCGCCCTGGAGTGCCTCGAGCAGGTCCAGATAGTCGGCGGCCTGGTAGTGGTCGATAATCTCGAGGAGCGTCTCGCGGTTGACGATGCAGCAGTCCATGGAGGCGTTGTCGCCGTACGCGACGCCGGCGCTCACGCCCGTCAGGCGGCCGTTCTCGTTAATCTCGAGTTTGGTCTCGTCTTCGACATTGCGCGTGGCCTTGCAGTACACCACGGTCATCTGGGCGCCGGAGTTCTCGTGCGCCTCGATGATGGTGTTGAGGTCCATGTTAAAGATGATGTTGGTGCCCATCATCACGACATAGGGATTCTCCGAGCGCTGGAACAGCGTCTTGTTGGAGATGATGTCGCGCAGCAGGAAGCGCATGCCGCCCTTGGTGGTGCCATACGCGTTGCCGGGCACCATGAACAGGCCGCCCTTCTTGCGATCAAGGCCCCAGTCCTTGCCCGAGCCCACGTGGTCGATCAGCGAGCGGTAGTTACCCGGCATGACGACACCGACGGTCTTAATGCCGGCATTCATCATGTTGGACAGCGGAAAGTCGATCAGGCGGTAGCGGCCCAAAAACGGAACGGACGCGATGGGGCGGTCCTTGAGCAGGACGCTGCCGTAGGTCGAAGAGTAGTTAGCGGTGATATAGCCGATGGCCTTGCGATTGATCATCGGATCATTCCCCCTTCCCGATAACGACGTCATTTCCAACGACGGCCGTATCCTTGGTGGTATCGACAGAGCCGAGCTTCACGCCCTCTTCGACCGTGGAGTTCTCGCCCAAAATAGCGCGGCAGATGTGCGCGCCGCTCTTAACGTGCGCACCCGGCAGCAGCACGGAGTCCTCGACCACGGCGCGCTCCTCGATGATGACATCGGTCGAAAGGATCGAGTGGCGAGCGGTGCCGTAGATCTTGCAGCCGTTGGAGACCAGGCAGTCGTCCAGGCGGCCGTCCGGTCCAATGTAGTGCGGCGGACGCGTGGTGATGTTGGACATGATGGGGAAGTTCTTGTCAAACAGATCGAACTCGGGGTTGTTGCCCAGCAGGTCCATCGAGGTCTCGTGGAAGCTGGCGATGGTGCCGACGTCCTTCCAAAAGCCGTGGAACTCGTAGCTGTACAGGCGCTTGTTCTCGCCGAGCAGCTTGGGGATGATGTCCTTGCCAAAGTCGTGGCTCGAGCGCTGGTCCAGAGCATCCTCCTCGAGCGCCTCGATCAGCACGTCGGCCGAGAAGATGTAGATGCCCATGGACGCGAGGTTCGAATCGGGTTTCTCGGGCTTCTCGGTGAACTTGGTGATGCGGCCGTCCTCGGGGTCGGTGGTCAGGATGCCAAAGCGGCTGGCCTCCTCCCACGGCACGGGCATAACGCTCACCGTGAGGTCGGCGTTGTTCTCAATGTGCGTCTTGAGCATCTTGCGGTAGTCCATGCGATACAGGTGATCGCCCGAAAGAATCAGGACGTACTTGGGGTCGTTGGCCTTGATGTAGTCGAGGTTCTGCGTAATGGCGTCGGCCGTGCCCGCATACCAGGCGCCACCGGTCTGCGTCTCGTACGGCGGCAGGATCGACACGCCGCCGTCACGGCTGTCCAGATCCCACGCCTCGCCGGAGCCCACGTAGGCATGCAGCAGGTAGGGACGGTACTGCGTCAGAACGCCCACCGTGTCGATACCCGAGTTGGAGCAGTTGGAGAGCGAAAAGTCGATAATGCGGAACTTGCCACCAAAGCTAACCGCCGGCTTAGCGATCTTTTGGGTGAGTGCCCCCAATCGGCTGCCCTGTCCTCCTGCGAGGAGCATCGCGATGCATTCTTTCTTACTCATCGATTTCTCCTTCTGTCATCGATGTTCCTAAACCCATTAGCGACGGGCACGGCGCTCGGTCGCGCCCGTCGAGTAATGCCGTGTGGCAAAGGGGGCTCGCGCGCCTTTACGCGTGCCAGATCTCGTCGCGGTACTCGCGAATGGTGCGGTCGCTCGAGAACCAGCCGGAGGAGGCGGTGTTGAGCAGGGCCTTGCGGTTCCAGGTCTCCTGGTCACCATAGCTGTTCGTGAGCTTTTCCCATGCATCCACGTAGCTACGGAAGTCGGCCATGACCAGGTCGGGGTCGTTGTTGTTCATGAGCTCGTTATAGATGCTCTCGAAGTTGCCCGAAAGACCCGCAAACGTGTTGTCCTTGAGCTCGTCCATCACGCGGCCCAGACGCTCGCGGTCGCCGTTGAGGGTATCCCACGCAAAGTAGCTGTTCGATGCCCAGAGCTGCTCGACCTCGGGGGCGGTCAGGCCAAAGATGGCCTCGTTCTCGCGGCCGGCCAGATCGGCGATCTCGATGTTGGCGCCGTCGAGGGTGCCCAGCGTAATGGCGCCGTTCATCATGAGCTTCATGTTGGACGTGCCCGAGGCCTCCTTGCCGGCCGTGGAGATCTGCTCCGAGATCTCGGCGGCGGGGTAGATGAGCTGGGCGTTGCTCACGCGGAAGTTGGGGATAAAGCAGACCTTCATGACCTCGTTGACGCGGGCGTCGTTGTTGATGACTTCGGCCACGGAGTTAATGAGGCGGATGGTCTCCTTGGCGAAGGTGTAGCTCGAGGCAGCCTTGCCGCTAAAGATGAAGGTCGTCGGCGTCACGTGGAAGTTGGGATCGGCGATGCGACGGTTGTAGATGTCCATCACCTTCATGATGTTCATGAGCTGGCGCTTGTAGGCGTGGAAGCGCTTCACCTGAACATCGAAGACGGTATTGGGGTCGATGACCAGACCGGTCTCGGCCTTAACATAGGCGGCCAGACGCTCCTTGTTGGCGCGCTTGGAGGCGCCCACGGCCTTGAGGAACTCGGTGTCGTTCTGGAATTCCTTGAGCTTCTCCAGCTCAAAGGCGTCCTTGAGCCAGCCATCGCCAATGGCCTCGGTCACGAGCTTGGCGTAGGTGGGGTTGGCCTCGGCAAAGAAACGACGGTGCGAGATGCCGTTGGTCTTGTTGTTGAACTTCTCGGGCGTCAGGGCATAGAAGTCCTTGAGCACGATGTTCTTGATGATGTCGGAGTGAATCTTTGCCACGCCGTTGACGCTGTGGCTGCAGATCACGGATAGGTTGGCCATGCGAATCTCGCCGTCCCACAGAATGGCGGTCTGGCGCAGACGCTCCTGCCAGCCCTCCTGCGTGGTGTCGAACGACTCGTGCCAGCGACGGCTGATCTCGTCGATGATCTGGTACACGCGGGGGAGCAGCTTGGAGAACGTGCCGATGGGCCACTTCTCCAGGGCCTCGGGCAGGATGGTGTGGTTGGTGTAGCTCACGACCTGCGTCACGATGTTCCAGGCGTCATCCCACTCGAGCTTCTTCTCGTCGATGAGGATACGCATGAGCTCGGGGCCGCACATGGCGGGGTGCGTGTCGTTGGTGTGGATGGCCACAAACTGCGGCAGCAGCTCCCAGTTCTCGCCGTGCTCCTTCTCAAAGGTGTCGAGCAGGCTGTAGATGCCGGCCGAAACGAACAGGTACTCCTGCTTCAGGCGCAGCAGACGACCGTGCTCGCCGGCGTCGTTGGGGTAGAGGATGGCGCTGATGGCCTCGGCCTCGGCGCGCTCGGCGTCGGCCAGGGCATAGTCGCCGCGGTTGAAGGCCTCAAGGTCAAAGTGCTCCTCAACCGGCTCGGCAGCCCAAACGCGCAGCTTGTTGACGGTATCGCCGGCATAGCCCACAACGGGGATGTCGTAGGGGACGGCCAGGATGTCCTGCGTGTCCACCGTGCGGTAGAACGTGCGGCCGTTCTCCTCAAAGCCCTCAACATGGCCACCAAACTTGATGGTCACGGCCTTGTCCTGACGACGGACCTCCCAGGGATAGCCGTGGGTGAGCCACTCGTCGGTGGTCTCGACCTGGCTGCCGTTGACGATCTCCTGCTTAAACAGGCCGTAGCGGTAGCGCATGCCGTTGCCGTAGCCGGCAATGCCCTCGGCTGCCATGGAATCCAGGAAGCATGCGGCCAGACGGCCCAGGCCACCGTTGCCCAGCGCCGGATCGGGCTCCTGGTTCTCGATGACGGACAGGTCAAAGCCCATGTCGTCGAGCGCCTCGGCGACCATGTCGCGCACGCCAAAGTTGAGCAGGTAGTTGTCGAGCAGGCGGCCGATCAAAAACTCGATCGAGAAGTAGTACACGCGCTTCTTGCCCTCGGCGGTAACACGGGCGTCACTCTTGGTGGCAACGGTGCGCGCCTTCTCGGCCACGAGCTTGGCCAGGGCGTTAAAGCGGTCAAGGTCGCTGGCGGCCTCGACGCTCTTGCCGCTAATGCTCATGACGGCATCGCGATAGAGCTCGGTAAACTCCTGCTTGTTGTCGAAGATCTTATTCATACGTTCCTTTCCCCCGGGGATGTTTCTCCCGGAACGGTTATGACTTGTATCCTACGCCTCGTCGGGGCGGGTAATTACAGCTGTAACGGTTTTGTTACGCATCCTTGGCAGACGGCTTAACAGAAGCAGACTTGGCCTTGGTAGCGGCCTTTTTGGCAGCCGGTTTCTTGGCTGCGGCCTTAGCAGCGGGCTTTGCGGCAGCCTTGGCCTTGGCCTTGGTCGTCGTAGCCTTGGCCTTAGCCGGAGCCTTCTTAGCAGCCGCAGGCTTGGGCTTCACCGAAGACATGCGCTTTTTGGGCGCAGCCTTGGGCTCCTCGACCACGGGCGGCTTATAGCTGCTGGGACCGCGGCGCTTAAGCACCACGCCAGCCAGTCCGGGCACCTTAATCTCAATGGAGTCCATCTGCCCGTTCCAGGGATAGGGCTCGCTCGAGCAGGTGTAGGGCTCCTCGCCGGCATATCCGCTGCCGCCAAACTCGGGACGGTCGGAGTCAAAGATGACCTCCCAGTCACCCTCGCGCGGCACGCCCACGCGGAAGCTCTCGTAGCTCGCCGGGTCAAAGTTGATCAGAATCACCAGATCGTCGTCGATGTCCTCGCCCTGGCGCACAAAGCTCACGACGGACTGCTTGGAGTTATCCGCGTCGATCCAGGTAAATCCGTCGTCGGTGTAGCCACGCTCGTACAGGGCGGGCTCGGCGGTGTACAGGTGGTTGAGTGCCTTGATAAACGCCTGATGATGACGGTGGGTCTCGTACTCCTCGGTCAGGAACCACTGGATGGACTCGTAGTAGCGCCACTCAATAAACTGGCCGATCTCGTTGCCCATAAAGTTGAGCTTGGCACCGGGGTGCGTCATCTGGTAGAACGCCAGCGTGCGCAGGCCGGCAAACTGGCGCCACCAGTCGCCCGGCATACGGCCGATCAGCGAGCACTTGCCGTGCACGACCTCGTCGTGGCTCAGCGGGCAGATAAAGTTCTCGGTAAAGGCGTACATGATGGAGAACGTGAGCAGGCCGTGGTTGCCGGGGCGCCACGGAAAATCGGTCTGCATGTAGTGCAGGGTGTCGTTCATCCAGCCCATGTCCCACTTGTAGTGGAAGCCTAGGCCGCCGTCCTGCGGCGGATAGGTCACGAGTGGCCACGCGGTGGACTCCTCGGCCATCATCATCACGTCGGGGAAGTGGGCCTCCACGGCGCAGTTGACCTGACGGATAAACGCGCTGGCGTCCAGGTCCTCCTCGGTACCGTACTTGTTGAACTTCTTTTGGCCGGGATCGTCGATGCCAAAGTTGAGGTACAGCATGCTGGACACGCCGTCCATGCGAATGCCGTCCACGTGGAAGTTCTCGAGCCAGTACAGCACGTTGGAAACCAGGAAGGAGCGGACCTCGCCGCGGGCAAAGTCGAACTTGTGCGTGCCCCAGTTGGGGTGAATCTCGTGCTCAAACAGCATGTGGCCGTTAAAGGTGGCAAGGCCGTGGGAGTCGGCGCAAAAACCGCCGGGCACCCAGTCCATGATCACGCCAATGCCCGCCTCGTGGCACGCATCGATAAAGTGCATGAGCTGCTGCGGGTCGCCATAGCGCGACGTGGCGGCATAGTAGCCGGTCGTCTGGTAGCCCCAGGAGCCATCGAAGGGATGCTCCATAAGCGGCATGACCTCGATATGCGTGTAGCCCATGTCGTGCACGTAGTCCACGAGCTCGACCGACAGGTCGTCGTAGGTGTAGAACTCGCCGCGCTGCGCGGGGAAGGGGTCCATGGGACCGGGGTAGTTGCCGTACTCGTCCGGCTCGCCCTGTGGCGCGTCGCCGTGGCGCTTCCACGAGCCAATATGCACCTCGTAGATGTTAAGGGGCTGCGACATGTGGTTATGACTGGCGCGGCGCTTGAGCCATGCGGCGTCGTTCCACTTGTAGCCATCGAGGGTCCACAGCACGCTTGCCGTTCCCGGAGGGCACTCGGCCTTGAAGGCGTACGGATCGGCCTTGTAGAGCTTCTCGCCCTCGTTGGTCTCAATGAGATACTTATAGAGCTGACCTTGTTCTGCGCCAGGAATAAAGCCTTCCCAAATAGCGCTCGTATGCACGGGCACCAGAGGGTTGGCTTCCTCATTCCAGTTGTTAAATTCGCCAATGACATGGACGCTCTTTACGTCGGGCGCCCAAACGCAAAAGCGCCAACCGCGCGTACGGTTCTGCGTGTCGGGGTGCGCGCCCATCTTTTCCCAGCTGCGCTCCCACATGCCAATGCCAAACAGGTAGACATCGTCTTTAGAGAGCTCCGGTGCGTGCGGGGCGGCTTTACGGGTAGCAGGCTTTTTGGTTGCTGGCTTTAGCTTTGTATCGCTCACGTTTGATCCCATCATGACGCGGCAGCGTGTTGCCTTGGTGACTAGATGCGAAAGGTCCAAGGCTGCACGAATCGAGGGGACGGCGATAGTTCTATGATTCGTTCCACCTCGCGTGCTCGGTGGAACTTTCGGCACGAAATACGATAACACCTGTTCGTTACTTTTATGGAGAAAAGTGGATTTGCGGCGGCGTTTAATCGGCGAGCGCCATGTTTATACCACTGGCAGAATTGCGATGGTAAAACTCTTGACAGTTTTACCAAATAGAGTTTCTAGACTATTAGATTAACGTTTGGTAAAACGTTTTTAGCAGGATGTTTACCATTTGACATCGAAAGGTTCGTTTATGTCCCAGACCGCTGCTCCCAATGTCGCTTTTATTTTCGATTGCGACGGCACACTGGTTAATAGCACCCCCGTCTGGGGCTATGCCCAGCCCGAGTTGTTGCGACGCCACGGAGTTGACGTGACGGTCGACGATTTTGCCCAGTTTGAGCATTTGTCGCTCGAGGATGAGTGCCAGGCCTACCACGACACCTGGGGTATTGGAGCGAATGGCGAGGAGCTGTATCGCGAGCTGAGCGACATCCTGATTGATGGCTACTCCAAGGTGCCACCGCGCGAGGGGCTCTTGGCATTTTTGGAGCAGGCGAAGGCGGCGGGCATTGCCATGTGCGTTGCCACGTCTACGCCAGCCGAGCTGGTTAAGTCTGCGCTTGCGGGCGCCGGGCTCGATGCCTACACGGAGTTTGTGACCACTACGGGCGAGGCGGGGCGCTCCAAGCAGTTCCCCGATGTGTACGAGCTGGCGCTGCGTCGCCTGGAGGAGCGCCACGGGTGCGAGTTTGAGCGCGCGTGGGTGTTTGAGGACGCAGTCTTTGGCCTTAAGAGCTCTGGGGTCGCCGGCTTTAAGCGTGTGGGTATTTATGACCCGCATGGCCGCATGAAGCGCGACGACGTACGCGCCAACTGCGATATCTTTATCGACAGCTACGAGGAGCTGGATCTGGCCCGCGTTCTTTCGTTTGAGGGATAGGCGAGAGCTGTGGCTTGTAAGGTATTAGTGGTCTGTGGTTCGCCCGTTGTGGCAAGCGCGGAGCTGCTGCGCCAGCTGGTGGGGGAGTGTGACCACGTTGTCGCCGTGGACCGCGGGCTCGACGCGCTGCTGGGCGCCGGTCTGGGCTGCGACGTTTATGTGGGGGATGCCGACACGGTGAGCGACGCAGGCCGCGCGATGGTCGATGCCGCCGAAACCTTTGAGGTAGAGCGCCACGACCCCTACAAGGACTATACCGATCTGGCGCTGGCGCTCGATGCCGTCCGTCGCCGCTGGCCAGGTGCCGAAGTGGTCGCGACTTGCGCCACGGGCGGCCGCCCGGACATGGCCCTGTCCGTATTGGGCCTGCTCGCGGGCTACGAAGATGCCCCCATCTGGATCGCCGAGGACAAGGTGGTTGCCCGCATCCTCCACGCAGGTGAATCGTGGACCATCGAAGGCGCCGAGGGCAAGACGTTCTCCATCATCGCCATTGCCCCCAACACCGAGGTAAGCGAACACGGCCTAGAATGGGAGCTAGATCACGCCCCCCTGGGCTTGTTAGCCGACACGGGCATTAGCAACGTCGTCAGGTCAACAGCCACGATTCAAGTCCACACCGGCATCGCCATCGCTTTTCTATATCAATAGGCATTTAGAGTCTGGCTCAAAAAAGTCCTTGCACGCCGTGCCAACTTCCCCTATAGTATCTCCCGTCACGGGGGCGTAGCTCAGCTGGGAGAGCGCTTGACTGGCAGTCAAGAGGTCAGGGGTTCGATCCCCCTCGTCTCCACCATCGTGAATGCAAAGGTCTTCGGTATTTCGAAGGCCTTTTTTCATATGAAACACCACACGCCACAAACCCCACCTACGCCAACAAAAAGTTGCACAATTTATTTCCCATGTCTGTACATAGTTTGTTATCCAATCGCAATTACCGGTGCAGCTCGCTGCTCCATTTGGGCTTCAGGAACGCTCCCAATTATTGCCAGCACCCCAATAACCTGCGTAAACGTGAACAGCATCCCAAAACAACCCCCTTAAGCACGTCAAATGAACGATATGTTGTCCAACGCAGCCCAAATCAGTTTAACTAACAGCTTGTGCTAGGATACCTAACGTTACATGAGTTCAACTGTGCTCATGGCCCCAGCAAGCCACAAAGCGCAGGGTCGATCAGCATCCGGCCGTAACGGCGGTGCCAGAAACACCACGAGCTCCAATAAAGAAGTCATGCGACGTTGTTTATTTGCATCGAGTTTATTCTCAAATGCAAATAAGTATTAGATCGCATGCAAATACGTAGCAGTTCTTCAGCTGTTTGCGTGCGGTCCAGTTTTGAAATTACTTGACCGGCTCGCACGCAGCCAGCTGGAGATGCGGTCATTTTGTGATACACGTCCGCGTCTCTAGCAACTGCTTTTATACATACCGTTCACGGTGGGGCAGAGCCACGTGCTTGTCTGACTGGGCTCAGGGTTTGAATATGGAGCGCCTTCGCGCACAAGCGCCCTGGCGAAGCCATACCCAAACCCCGCGAGCCACACGTAAGACAGCAAGGGGGTGGTGCTCGTGTGGTATGTGATCCAGGTCATTAACGGTCGAGAAGATGTAATGCGCGAGCGCATCGAGCACATGGTGCCGGCTGGTGCCATGCGAGAGCTCTTTTATCCCCAATATCAAACCGAGATTAAGATACACGGCGAATGGGTCAAGACGATCAAGCCGCTCTTTCCCGGTTATCTTATCTGAGATACGGCAGATCCCCGAACCGTGCAACAGTATCTGCTGCGCATGGACGACTTTGCCCGGGTGCTTTCCCAGGACGGTCAGTTTGTGCCGCTGGCAAAAGAAGAGGTCCAGCTTATTAGCGGCTTTACGCATAGGGGAGACCGCGTAGTGCCCATGAGCGAAGCCCTAAAAGACGGCGACCAGGTCGTAGTGACGGCAGGCCCGCTGCTGGGCCACGAAGGCCTTATCAAAACCATTAACAGACGCAAGAGCACTGCCTATTTGGAGCTCGATCTATGCGGCCGTCGCGTTACTACGCGCGTTGGCCTCGCGGTGCTTTCAAACGAGCAGCGCGCAATGCGAAACCTTAAAAAGGCGATCGCCTAGCTGCAGGCGGCTGTCTAACGGGATAGGGAGGATCCCCGGGGGCGGGGACGTAGACAACGGGATCAATAGGGAAGAGTAGAAGAGATTTTGAATACCGAATCTAAGAGCGCAAAGCAAAAGGGGAAGCTGAGTACCTTTGAGCCGTATGCGTTGATGGCATATGACATTGCGGCAACTTATATTGCTGTGTTTGTTGCATCGTGGGGAACGCAGCATTGGGCGACGCTCAGCGGAGCAGCCGGCGCATGCCCGGCTATTCTTGTGCTTGCGCTTGTTAACGTTGTCGTCTTTTGGTTCTTCCACATGTATAGCAGCCTTTGGCGCTATGCGAGCATTTCCGAGGCTGGACGTATTGTTGCTGCTGTAACGGTAGGCTCAGTCATTGGCGATGTTATCTTTAACGTGTTATTTGGCAAGGGCATGACCCTTCGCGAGGACGTTATGGCATGGGCTGTCTTCCTCATTATTTGCGGAGGCGGACGCTTTGCGATTCGCGCCATTTATGGTAGCCAGCTCTGGCGCTTTAAAAGCAATTCCGATGCTCATCTCCCGCGTACGCTCATCGTAGGAGCAGGGGAGACCGGCTCTCTTTCCATCAAACGTATGCTCAACGGAGACCCCGATATGATCGGTGATCCGGTTGCCGTAGTTGACGATGACCCCAATAAGCAAAACCAGCGTATTCATGACGTTAAGGTCTACGGTACTTGCGCCGATATCCCTACTATTGCGCACGATTGCGAAGCAGAACAGATTGTCGTGGCAATTCCTAGCGCTACGCATGAAGAGCGTCAGCGTATCTATGACCTGTGCATGAAGACAGGTCTTAGGGTTCTCACGCTCCCCAATGTCCGCGATATTCCGCAGGATGGTGTAGGCAGGGTTGCTCTTCGTGAGGTCGAGATCAGCGACTTGCTTTCTCGTGAGGAGAAGTCTCTTGACCTTAACCAGATGGGCTATGTTACCGGTAAGCGCATTTTGGTCACGGGCGGCGGCGGATCTATTGGCTCAGAGCTTGTACGTCAGCTGCTTCCGGCAAAGCCTGCGCAAATCGTGTTGTTCGACATTTACGAGAACACTACCTATGAGCTGTATCACGACATCATCAAGACCGCTCATGATCAAGGAACTGATATTCAAGTTTATATCGGCTCCATTACGCATCTCCCTGCGATTACCAAAGTCTTTGAGAAATACCATCCGCAAGTTGTTTTCCACGCTGCAGCCCACAAGCACGTTCCTCTTATGGAACACAACGCCCGCGAGGCAATCGAGAATAACGTTTTTGGCACGCTCAACGTCGTGCGCCTTGCCGACAAGTACCAGTGCAGTCACTATGTGCAGATTTCCACCGATAAGGCCGTTAATCCCACTAACGTAATGGGTGCCACCAAGCGTATGGACGAGATGATCGTTCAGTATTACGCGGCAAACAGTAAGACCATCTTTACGGCTGTTCGCTTTGGCAATGTTCTGGGTAGTCATGGATCGGTTATTCCGCTGTTTAAGCGCCAGCTTCGTGAGGGTGGCCCTATCACCATTACGCACAAGGACATCACGCGTTACTTCATGACCATCCCCGAGGCTAGTAAGTTGGTCATTACTGCTGGTGCACTTGCTCATGGCGGCGAGATCTTTGTTCTGGACATGGGTGAGCCGGTCAAGATCTACGACCTTGCCATCAACCTTATTACGCTGAGCGGTCTTAAGCCTGGCATAGATATCCAGATCAAAGAGGTCGGCCTGCGTCCTGGCGAAAAGATGTACGAGGAGCTTCTTATGGACAACGAGCAGCTCCTGCCTACCGAGCATTCCGAGATTCGCATTTCCACAGCCGAGGCCGACAGGATGGAAGAGATCAAAGACAAGCTCGAGAAGCTTCATGACTGCCTCGACAAGGATAACGACACGGTTAAGTCCGTTCTCGCTGAGGTTGTACCTACATATCATCCGCAGTTTAACGATTAGGGATAAGGAGCCAAGATGGACATTAAACCCTTTGAGAACAAGGTTTGGCTTAGCTCGCCGACCATGCACGGCGATGAGCTCAAATACGTTACCGAGGCATATGAGACTAACTGGATGTCAACGGTAGGCGAGAATATCAACGAAATCGAACGCCAAATGGCTGAAAAGATTGGTTGCGGCTATGCCGTTGCCCTTTCTTGTGGTACTTCTGCCTTGCATCTTGCCATGAAGCTTGCTGGAATTAAGCCCGGTGATGAGGTCCTTTGCAGCGATATGACGTTCGACGCAACGGTGAACCCAGTTGTTTACGAGGGCGGTGTCCCTGTATTTATCGATACCGAGCGAGACACTTGGAATATGGATCCCGTCGCTCTTGAAAAGGCCTTCGAACTGCATCCGACTGCAAAGGTCGTTGTGGCGGCGCATCTATACGGCACGCCTGGCAAAGTTGAAGAACTTCGTTCAATTTGCGATGCGCACGGGGCCGTCCTTGTTGAGGATGCTGCTGAGTCACTTGGTGCCACGTATAAGGGTCGTCAGACCGGCACGTTTGGTGACATTAGCGCCATTAGCTTTAACGGCAATAAGATCATTACCGGTTCCGCTGGTGGCATGCTTTTAACTGATAGTAAAGAGGCAGCCGATAAAACTCGCAAATGGTCGACCCAGTCGCGCGAAGCCGCTCCCTGGTACCAGCATGAGGAGCTTGGTTATAACTATCGCATGAGCAATGTAATTGCCGGTGTCGTGCGTGGCCAGATTCCGTATCTGGAGGAGCATATTGCCCAAAAGAAGGCTATTTACATGCGTTACAAAGAGGGCTTTAAGGGTCTGCCGGTGAGCATGAACCCCTATGACCCTAACGTTTGTGAGCCTAACTTCTGGCTTTCTTGCATGCTGATTGATCCCGATGCGATGTGCAAACAGGTTCGTGGCGAGAGTGAGGCGCTTTACGTAAGCGAACCTGGAAAGAGCTGCCCCACCGAGATTCTTGAGGCTATTGCCGCCATTAACGCCGAGGGTCGTCCAATATGGAAGCCTATGCACATGCAGCCTATTTATCGCATGAATGCTTTCGTGACGCGCGAGGGCAATGGTCGAGCTAAGACCAACGCGTATATTTCCGGCGGTGCAACGGGTACAGATGGCTTGCCTTTGGATATTGGCGCCGACATCTTCCATCGTGGTTTGTGTCTGCCCTCCGACAATAAGATGACTCCCGAGCAGCAGGACGTAATCATCGAAGTGATTAGGCGTTGTTTTGAGTAGGCTTGGTAACGAAACATTCTATCAGCGCTACGGCAAGAGGATGATTGACGTCACTCTGTCCTGTCTTCTCTTGGCGCTTTTTTGGTGGGTACTTGTCATCGTGGCCGCTCTCGTACGCGTCAAACTTGGCGGGCCTGTGTTGTTCAAACAGCCACGGCCTGGTCGCGGTGAAAAGATTTTCGAACTATATAAGTTTCGAACGATGACGAACGAACGTGATGAGAATGGCAAGTTGCTTCCTGATAAAGTACGCCTTACCAAGTTTGGTAAGGCGCTTCGTGCAACAAGTCTCGATGAACTGCCTGAAGTCTTCAACATCGTGAAGGGCGATATGTCGATTATTGGCCCAAGGCCACAACTTGTTCGGGATATGGTATTTATGACACCCGAGCAGAGAAAACGCCACATAGTAAGACCAGGCCTCTCAGGCCTCGCCCAGATTAACGGACGAAACGCCATCGCATGGGACGAAAAGCTCGCATACGACTTGAAGTACATCGATCAGATTTCGTTAAGTGAAGATATTTCGATTTTCTTTAAAACGATTTTAAAGGCTTTCGTCAAACAGGAAGGAATAACCGAGGAAGGCATGGCCACGGCAGCTGATTTAGGCGATTACCTACTTTCAGTAGGAAGAGTGTCTCGTAACAAATATGATGCTCTTCAGATTCAGGCAAAACAATTGATTTCTGAAATGAGCGTGAAGTAATGACCACTGCTTGCAGCAACTTCGGTCTTGTTTCAATTGTAATGCCGGCATATAATTCTGAACCTTTCATTGATGAAAGCATCAGGAGCGTTCAGTCTCAAACTTACGGTGATTGGGAGCTCTTGATCGTTGATGACTGTTCTACCGACAAGACAATTTCAATCGCAAACGAAATCGCTCGTGGTGATTCTCGAATCCACGTTTTTCAAAATAAGCAAAACTCCGGCGCGGCTTATTCAAGAAATCGTGCACTACGAGAGGCCAAGGGTGATTGGATTGCATTTCTTGACAGCGATGACTTATGGGATAAGGAAAAGTTAGCGAAGCAGCTTTCCTTTATGAGGGATAATCGGTGCGGGTTTTCCTATACAAAGTATGAGACTGTTGACGAGAAAGGCAGGCCGCTTCAAAAGAGTTTTAGCGGGCCTGCTCGTATCGACAGGGCTGGTATGCGTTGTTACTGCTGGCCCGGGTGTTTAACGGTTATGTATGACGCGCATATCGTTGGCGTTGTGCAAATCGCAAATCTTAAGAAGCACAATGACTACGCCATGTGGTTGAATGTAATTGATGTTGCCGATTGTTTGCTTTTACCAGAAGTGCTCGGTCGTTACCGCGTGAGATCTTCTTCCATTTCGCATGGGACGTCAAAATTAATCCAGGCCAAACATTTATATAAACTTTGGAATAGCAGAGGATGCTTCAAGGCTACAGCTCTAGGTCATACAGCATTAAATATTGCTTGTTCTTTTTATAAGAAGATTAGATATGTTCATTCCTTTTGACGGGAGCCAAGATGAGCGATCGCGTTGAGGTGCTTATTGCGGCTTTGGATTGTAATCCTGAGTCGCTTATAGATAAAATGAATATTCAGACAGACGCAATTGTCGCCAATCAATGTGACGAAAATAGGATTTATGACTTTAATGCGAACGAACATTGTATTAAAGTTTTGAACTTTAATGAACGCGGCGTAGGTCTTAACCGTAATAATGCCCTGATGAGAGCTACTGCGGAGTATTGTCTCATTGCTGACGATGATATGGTCTATCTTGATGGATATGAAGAAATAGTTTTACGTGCTTTTAAAGAAAACCCTAATGCCGATGTCATTATTTTTAACTTAGAAGAGCCAATACCGCATCGTTTTATTAATAAGAAGAAATTTACGGTTGGATTTTTTAATTTTATGCGCTACGGTGCGGCGAGAATGGCTATCAGATTAGATTCGATTCGGACAAACGGCGTGTTCTTCAATCTTTGTTTTGGTGGGGGAACTGATCATTCTCATGGTGAGGACACGCTCTTCCTGGCTGATTGCCTAAAAAAGAAGCTACGCATCATTGCGGTACCAGATTACATAGCTTGTTTGACTGAAGAGCGAGAGTCAACGTGGGAACAAGGTAAGAATGAAAAATATCTTCGCGATCAATCTTTGCTCTTTTCTTTAATCGATAGCCGTAAATGGAAATTGTTGTGTTTACAAGACGTAATTAGGCACGGTAATGAATTTACTGTTTCTCGGTTAAAAGCGCTAAAAATTATGTTAAATAACGGGCGGAGCATGTAACGTGGGCGCCATTGCTAACTATCCACTCGGATCTCTTATATATTTTCTCGTATTTATTATTGGAATTGTTGTCGCCAATGAGGCTCAAGCCAGCGATAGAAAAAAAATACTTGTATTCATAGCCTGTGTTTTAGCTTTGTTTTTCGGTCTAAGAACTGAAAAGGTCGGCATTGATACCGTTAACTACTTAAGATACTACACTGAGACCATACAATACGGACCAAACATAACCGCAAGTTGGTACGACACGGTATATGTTTATGGAATGTCTTTATTTCGAATGGAAAATGGGTTTTACTTATTTAATTTCATTGTTTCATTTGCAACGAACTTATTGATTCTACTTCGTCTCTGGGATTTTAAAGAACAAGTCAATTTAAGCCTTTCGTTCGGACTCTTTTATTCCTTTTTTATTCCAGTTGAACTAAATATTGCGAGACAGTTATTAGCGATTGCCCTTGTCTTCTGGGGCTCTAGATATATTTTTACCCATAAAGTTTGGCTGTTTTTAGCGTTTCTATTATTCGCAGTTGGAATTCATAGATCGTCTCTGATTGCGATTTTGCTGCTATGCGCTCTCTATTTTATTAAAGACGAGATGTCCTATTCTTCTCGAACGGTGCTTTCTTGTGTCAGCCTAGTTATGCCTGTTTGCGTAATAGCAGCGCCTATTATTTTAATTAATACAGGTTATTTGACAGACTATGCGAAATACTTTGAATCGAACGATATTAAAATTGGCCTAATGACAATTCTCAAGTTACTCGTTTTGTTCATTGGTCTCTCTAAGCACAAGCTTTTTCAACGTTTTGATGTGCAAGGTAAAGCCACTGTTATCTTTACCATAGTTGGCCTAGCAATTTCGATCATTGGCTATTTATTTGATTATATGGAGAGGATCGGATATTTCTTTTCGATATTCGATGTCGTCTCCCTTTCATATCTTGCTCGAGCGCAAAAGGATATTGGTAATGCGGAGTATGAACGCATGATATGGCTGTTGAGCCTCTATGTTTTGTTTACTGCTCTATCCGGAAATGGACAGGGCATTCTCCCTTATGAATCGCTATGGTTTCACTTTACAGTTTGAGGTGTGCATGTTTTCCAGTAAATGGTCGGGAACCGTTCTTGACGACTGCTCTTGCAGAAAAGTTAAACCCCGCGTATCAATTTATTGCCTGGCTTTCAACCATGAACAGTATATAGAACGTGCAATCAATTCCTTTTTGATGCAAGAAGTTAATTTTGATTTCGAGATAATTGTTCACGATGATGCGTCGACCGATTCAACTCAAGCAATTCTTAGGGATTATCAGGCTCGATATCCCACAAAAATAAAGCTGGTTTTACAAAACGAAAATCAATACAGTAAGGGGGTTCCAATTGTCAAAGAGTATATTGAGCCTTTAATTGAGGGTGACTATATTGCCATGTGTGAAGGCGACGAATATTGGACTGATAACAGAAAGCTTCAGAAACAATTTGACGCTCTAGAAAAACACCATGAATGTTGCCTTTGCGTTCACAAGGTTATGGAGGTTACTAACGAGGGTGACAATCTAAACACATTCTTTCCTCGTTTCCATTTGGAAACTGGCCCTATTGATAGGTCAACTTTCATACCATTGAATAAAGAGTATGCATTTCAAACAAGTTCTTATTTTATTAGAGCTGATGTATGGCATGACTATATTAAATATCCTCCCGAGTTTAAACAGTTGTGCCCGGTAGGGGATGTCCCGATGCTTCTCTTTTTTGGAAATCTGGGGCCGGTTTATTATTTTGATGACATGATGTCATGTTATCGCCGGGGTACAACTTCCAGTATGAGCGATTGGCTGTTTCGACAAGGGTCTCTTGATAGGCTTTCGGTCCATGCAGAAACTATGGTTCGGGTATTTGAGGCTTTTGATGCGTATACAAGGGGGGCTTATGGTACTTTCTGCCAAGAACAGGCTGCTGGATACATGGCCCAAGTTTACTTTTGTGGGAATGGATCCATTTCATCTCTTTTGAATAACGATTGGCAGAATCTTCAAAACTTGCGATGGGAAAAAAAGGTTGCCGTTATCCTGTCTGCTATATTTCCGTACCTTGCTAAGACCCTATATTTAAATCGACTTTCTAAGAATGGAAAATAAATTGGCCTCAACTGACATTAAGCGTGGCGCAATTAAGTCTTTATTTTGGAAAATAACCGAGAGAGGCTCACGAGCGTTTGTCGAGCTTGCAGTTCAAATCGTAATGGCTCGGTTGCTTGCGCCGGAGTTGTTTGGCGCTTTGGCGATCATGCTTGTTTTTGTAAATGTAGGCAATATATTTGTACAATCTGGACTTAACACGGCTTTGGTTCAGAGTCCGAAAATGGATGACAGCGATTGTTCGACCGTCTATTGGATCAGTTTGACGGTTTCAGCAGCCCTATATTTATGCGTTTTTTTCGCGGCGCCCTCGATTGCTTCTTTCTACCAAATGGACGCTATCATATGGCCGTTACGTGCACTTGCATTGATCTTGATTATCAATGCTTATAACGCGGTCCAAATTGCCATTGTTCAGCGAGAGCTGAAGTTTCGCACTGTCTTTAACGCCGCAATTGCGTCTTCCGTGCTGTCTGGTTCAATAGGTGTAATTTCAGCAGTATTTGGGGCCGAATTATGGGCGCTTGTTTTACAGCAACTCAGTTATCAGACGTGCAATTGCTTTTTTATGGCAGCGCAAGTCGATTGGCGACCGCGTCTCGTCTTTAACTCTAAGCGGGCTCGTGAGCTCTTTTCATTTGGGTGGAAATTGCTTGTCTCTGGTGTATTAGATCAAGGTTACCAATCGCTTTCTGACTTAATTATCGGGAAACAATTTAGTGCTTCGAGTCTTGGATTGGTATCTCAGGGAAAGAAATATCCGCAGGCACTTGGATCCATGCTTGATGGTGCGATACAACCTGTGATGCTGTCGGCGGTCTCACGCGTTCAAGATGACGTAGCGTATGTTAAGCGCCTAGTGCGTAGAGCGCTAAAGACCTCAACATTTTTTATCGTCCCCTCGATGACTTTGTTTGCTGTTGCCGCAGAACCCATTGTGGGAATTCTTCTCGGAGCCAAATGGCTACCCTGTGTTCCCTTTTTGCAAATGTATTGTTTCGTCTATGCGCTTTTGCCGATTCATACAACGAATTTACAAGCGCTAAATGGCATGGGTCGCTCTGATTTATTTCTGAAATTAGAATTAATCAAAAAGGGATACGGAATCTGCTTCATTTTATTTGCCGCCTTTATTTTGCATGACATCCATCTGATGGTTGGCATGTACATGATAAGTGGCATTTTCTCTACTTTCGTCAACGCCTATCCGAACAAGAAAGTTATTGGCTACTCATATATTGAACAATTGCGTGACATTGCTCCGGCATTTGGCATCTCAGCAGTTTCAGGAATAGCCGCTTTGTTGTGTGGCTCATTCGTAACTTCATCGGCTCTGAGAATATTTATTAACATCACCGTAATGGCGTTGGTTTATCTAGGGATTGCTTGGGTTTTCAAACTCGAAACACTTGATTATCTCATTAAAACTGTAAGGGACTTTTTAGGAACAAGGCGTCGCTAACGTCACCTTGAATTAACTCTAGTTACTTTAGTCATCGTTCTTTGAAAGCTGCATAGCGAAGGGAAGGTACCTGATATGGGTAACCGCATTCTTGTCACACGATCATCCATGCCTCCTATGGAGGAATACTTTGAAGAGGTCGCACCTCTATGGGAAAGCCATTGGCTTACCAATATGGGTGTTGAGCATAAGAAGCTCGAGGCGGACCTCAAGGAGCGTTTGGGGATCGACAACCTTGCTCTGTTCACGAATGGTCACAATGCCCTAGAGTGCATCCTCGAGGCCATGGCTCTTCCGACCGGCGGAGAGGTCATCACTACACCGTTCACCTTTGCCTCGACCACTCACGCTATCGTGCGAAAGGGACTTACTCCCGTATTTGCCGACGTGAATCCCGTGAATCTAACGTTGGATCCCGAAAGCATCGAGCGATTAATCACCCCGCGCACCTGCGCCATCGTGCCTGTGCATGTATACGGCAATCTTTGCGATGTTGATGCCATCCAGGAGATCGCTGACCGTCACGGGCTTAAGGTCATCTATGATGCCGCCCATGCCTTCGGCGTCGAGCGCGTGAACGAAGACGGAAGCAGCGATAGCGCGGCGACTTTCGGCGATGCAGCCATGTTCAGCTTCCATGCGACCAAGGTATTCAACACCATCGAAGGCGGTTGCGTCTGTTTCAAGGACGAGGATCTGTATCCGCTGCTCAACCAATGGAAGAACTTCGGCATCACGGGACCCGAGGACGTCGAGTACGTCGGTGGCAACGCCAAGATGAATGAGTTCTGCGCGGCGATGGGCGTCTGCAATCTTCGTCACCTGGACGTCGAGATTGGCAAGCGCAAGGCCGTTGCTGAGCGTTATTGGGACAACCTTGAAGGCACGGCCGGCGTGACCGTTTTCCGTCCCGCCAATAACATCCGCCACAACTATGCGTACCTTCCAGTGCTGTTCGATCCGAGTGTCTTCGGCGCCACGCGCGATGACGTTTTCGATGCCCTGGACAAGGTTGGCGTCGGCGCACGCAAATACTTCTATCCGTTGGTCAACGATTACGCTTGCTACAGAAGCGTGTACTCCAGCGACCGCACCCCTGTGGCGAAGAAGGCGGCGTCCCAGGTGATCACGCTTCCCATGTACGCCGATTTGGCATTGGAAGACGTTGACCGCATCTGCAATACGGTTCTGGATGCAGGAAAGGAAAACCGATGAGTAAGACACTTCTCCTTCTTGGTGGGGCACGTTATGCACTGCCAGTTATTAAGGCAGCGCATGAGTTGGGCGCAAAGGTTGTTACTTGCGATTATTTGCCGCATAACTATGCACATGCCTTTTCGGATGACTACATCAATGCAAGCATCATCGATAACGAGGCTGTTCTTGCCGCCGCTAAAAAATGCAAGGCGGACGGAATTATGTCGTTTGCAGCAGACCCGGGTGTGGTGTCCGCGTCATATGCTGCCGAGAAACTGGGGCTGCCGTTCCAGGGAAGCTATGAGGCAGTTAGCATACTTCAAGATAAAGAGCGCTACCGCGCCTTCCTTCGTGATAATGGCTTTAATTGTCCCGAGCTTCATATCTATCGCTCTGCCGACGAGGCCATGAATGAAGCCGATTCGATTGCTTATCCCGTGATTGCCAAACCGGTTGATTCGGCTGGATCGAAGGGCTGCTCTCGCGTGGATGGTCCTGAGGATCTTAAGGCAGCGGTTGAGTACGCTCTCGAGTTTTCGCGTGATGGGCGCTGTATTGTCGAACAATTTTTGGAAAAGGAGGGAGATTCGTCCGATGCCGATGGATTCGTTAGCGGCGGAAAGTTCTCGTGTGTAAGCTTTACCTCGCAGTTGTTCGATCCCTCCGTTCCAAATCCCTACACGCCAGCTGCGTATGCAATGCCAGCATCATTGCCAGCGTGGGCACAAAAAGAGCTTGTCTCGGAATTGCAGCGATTGGCTGATCTGTTGGGCCTTCGTGACGGCGTATTTAACATAGAGACTCGCGTGGCAACCGATGGCAAAGCCTACATTATGGAGAGCTCTCCGCGCGGCGGCGGCAATCGACTGTGCGAGATGCTCAAATATGCCACCGACGGAAAGACCGATCTTGTCATGGCGGCGGTGAAGGCTGCGCTCGGCGAACCTGTTGGCAATCTTTCGATGCCCGTTTATGACGGCTTCTGGTATCAGCAAATGCTCCACTCTGATCATGACGGTGTATTTGCTGGTATGGAATATGCATCTGGTTTTGCCGCTTCGCATCTTGCCGAAGAGCAGCTGTGGATTGAGCCCGGCGCCAAAGTCAAGGCGTTCACAGCGGCAAATCACGCATTCGGATCGGTATTCCTTAGGTTCGACACGCAAGCCGAGCTTGATGCATTTCGCGCCGAGCCGAGTGAGTTCATGAGGGCGAAGGTGAGCTAGCCGTGCAAAAGAGGATTGTAGTAATCGGTGCAACCGGCAACACTGGCGCATACCTTACCGAAGATCTATTAAATCACCTGCCTGCAGATGAATATGAAGTGTTTGCCGCCGGTCATAGAGAGACGAATTTTTTCGATCGCTATAACATTAGTTATTCAAGCATAGATATGTCTGATGCTTCTACTCTGGAGCAGCTCCCCCAAGAGGGCATCCATGCGGTGATTCTTCTCGCTGGTTTACTGCCAGCATATATGAGCGGCTATAACCCTTCCGATTATATTGACGTAAACAGCCGTGGAGCCCTTAACGTACTCGAGTATTGCCGTAAGTCAGGTGCTGATCGCATTCTTTATTCTCAGACTATATCCGATGTGCTGGGTTCCGTTACTCCGGAAAACCCCGTAATTCATCCTTACGATGATCGCAATATTATTATGACTGGCGATCACACCGTCTATGCTCTTTCCAAATGCTTCGCCGTTGATTTGATCAAGCATTATCAGGCTGAGTACGGATTAAAAGGCTTTGTGTTTAGGCTTCCCACTGTCTACGCCTTTACCCCCGACAAGACATACAACGTCGATGGCGTGCGTCGGACACTTGGATATCGATTGCTGATGGATCGAGCCATGGCAGGAGAAACGCTTGAAATCTGGGGCGATCCCACTCGCGCCAAAGATGTTGTAAACGTCAAGGACTTCTGTCAGCTCTTACGTAAAGCTGTGACCGTAGAGAACGTTGACGGCGGCTTCTTTAATGTGGGTACCGGTATTGGAACTTCAAACGAGGACTGGATTCGCGGTATCGCGAAGGTATTCAATCCAGAAGGCGTTGAGTCAAAGATTGTCTATCGTCCGGAAATGCCAAGCGGTCCTTCTTATGTAATGGATATCGAAAACTGTCGTGAGCTATTAGGCTACGAGCCGAAATATGACTTCTTAGACTTTCTCGAAGACTTCAAGGCTGAAATGGCTCTCAATAGGTTTAAAGATCTGAGATAGAACCAAAGCCATCACCAAAGCTAAATCTGAACCGAACACTGAATCCAATCAAGGAAATTAGCAAGAACGGTATCAGACTCCTAAGAGATTTACGACCGATATATTATTTGTCCAAGCAGCCAAAAGTGACTTGAGCAGCAATGCGCACTTTATCTCGACTGCCGCTGAAGGGAAAACGTTGAAAGGCATAATTCTTGCAGGTGGGTCCGGCACTCGACTGCATCCGATTACTAAAGCCCTTAGTAAACAGCTTCTGCCAATTTACGATAAACCGCTTGTGTACTACCCTTTGAGCGTATTGATGCTCGCAGGAATTCGCGAGGTGCTTGTCATCTCGACGCCACGTGACCTGCCAGCGTTCGAGGAGCTTCTCGGCGACGGCGCCGAGTTGGGCATGCGATTGGACTACGCCGAACAGGCCGAGCCTCGCGGCCTAGCCGAAGCTTTTACCATCGGGCGAGACTTTCTTGCCGGCGAGCCGTGTGCGCTGGTTCTGGGTGACAACATGTTCCATGGACAGGATCTCACTCGCGTGCTCACGCGGGCAAAGGAGAAAGTGGAACACCATGGCGGGGCCGTAGTGTTCGGCTACCCCGTACAGGACGCCAGAGCCTTCGGTGTGGTTGAGTTCGATCAGAATCACCGTGTGGTTGGCATCGAGGAAAAGCCCAAGGTCCCAAAGTCTAACTACGCAGTACCGGGTCTGTATTTCTATGATGGACAAGTTTCCGACATCGCGGCCAACGTTAAACCAAGCGCGCGCGGCGAGCTGGAGATCACGAGCATCAACAATGCCTATCTAGAGCAAGGTCAACTGTCGGTCGAGCTGATGGGCCGAGGCATGGCGTGGCTGGATACGGGCACGCCCGAAGGTCTTTTGAAGGCCGCCGAGTACGTGGAGGCCGTGCAGAGCCGCCAGGGTTATTACATTGCGTGCCTGGAAGAAATCGCTTATCGCCGTGGTTTCATCGACCATGATCAGTTGCACGAACTGGGCGAAGCACTGAAGAAGACTGCGTATGGAAAGTATCTTTTGAGTGTCGCAAACGAGGTAAAGAGGGGGTAAATATGTCTGAGATTTTTGAACCCAAGAACATCATCGTCACGGGCGGCTGCGGCTTCATCGGCAGCAACTTCGTCCACTACGTGGTCAACAACCACCCCGACGTGCACGTGACCGTCCTGGACAAGCTGACCTACGCCGGCAACCCCGAGAACATCGCCGGGCTGCCCGCCGACCGCGTGGAGCTCGTCGTGGGCGACATCTGCGACGCGGAGCTGCTCGATGAGCTGGTCCCCGGCCACGACGCCATCGTCCACTACGCCGCCGAGAGCCACAACGACAACTCCATCGCAGACCCCGAGCCGTTCCTGCGCACCAACGTCGAGGGAACCTTCCGCCTGCTGGAGGCCGTCCGCAAATACGGCGTCCGCTACCACCACGTCTCCACCGACGAGGTCTACGGCGACCTTGCGCTCGACGACCCGGCGAAGTTCACCGAGGAGACGCCCTACAGGCCCTCCTCTCCGTACAGCTCGACCAAGGCTTCCTCCGACATGCTCGTCCGCGCGTGGACCCGCACCTACGGCCTGCGCACCACGATCTCCAACTGCTCCAACAACTACGGCCCCTACCAGCACGTGGAGAAGTTCATCCCGCGCCAGATCACCAACATCGTCGACGGCGTGCGCCCCAAGCTCTACGGTAAGGGCGAGAACGTCCGCGACTGGATCCACACCGAGGACCACTCATCGGCCGTCTGGGACATCCTCACCAAGGGCCGCACGGGGGAGACCTACCTCATCGGAGCGGACGGCGAGAGGGACAACATCACCGTCCTGCGCATGATCCTCGAGGCCATGGGCCGCGACCCCGAGGACTTCGACTGGGTCGCCGACCGCCCCGGCCACGACCGCCGCTACGCCATCGACAGCACGAAGCTCCAGCGCGAGCTCGGCTGGAGGCCGGCGCACACCGACTTCGCCGAGGGCCTGAAGTCCACCATTGACTGGTACGTCGCCAACGAGTCCTGGTGGCGCCCGGCTAAGGAGGCCACCGAGGCCAGGTATAGGGCACAGGGGCAGTAGCTACGCTGCACAATTTCTTTGCGCCCAGTAGCAATGGGTGCGCAACTATATTTAAGAAACTGGAGAATGACATGAAGATTGCTGTCGCCGGTACCGGCTACGTCGGCCTGTCGCTTGCCGTCCTGCTTTCGCAGCACAACGAGGTGCACGCGCTGGATATCGTGCCCGAAAAGGTCGAGAAGATCAACAACTACATATCGCCCATCCAGGATGACGAGATTGAGCGCTTCCTGACAGAGGCCAAGGCGGGGGAGCGCGAGCTCGACCTGCACGCCACTGTCGACGTGGTCGAGGCCTATACGGGCGCCGACTACGCCGTAATCGCCACGCCCACCAACTACGACTCCGATAAGAACTTCTTTGATACTTCCTCCGTCGAGGCTGCCATCGCCGCTGTGCGCTCGGTGAACCCGGATGCCTGGATTGTCATCAAGTCGACGATTCCCGTCGGCTACACCGCGGGTCTTCGCGATAGGCTGGGCGACAGCAAGATCTTCTTCAGCCCCGAGTTCCTACGCGAGAGCAAGGCGCTCTACGACAACCTGCACCCCAGCCGCATCGTGGTGGGCGCGCCCAAGGACGACGACGAGGCCGTCGCGGCCGCCGAGAAGTTCGCCGGCCTGCTATCGCAGGGCGCCGACCCCGCCGAGCTGGAGCGCGTGAACGCCGACGGCTCCAAGGGCATCCCGGAGCTCGTGCTGGGCACCACCGAGGCCGAGGCCGTCAAGCTCTTCGCCAACACCTACCTGGCGCTGCGCGTGGCCTACTTCAACGAGCTCGACACCTACTGCGAGGTCCGCGGCCTCAACACCCGCGACGTCATCGACGGCGTGTGCCTGGAGCCACGCATCGGCAGCCACTACAACAACCCCAGCTTCGGCTACGGCGGCTACTGCCTGCCCAAGGACACCAAGCAGCTGCTGGCCAACTACAAGGACGTGCCGCAGAACCTGATCGAGGCCATCGTGGAGGCCAACCGCACCCGCAAGGACTTCGTGGCCGACGAGGTGCTGCAGATGGTATGGGGCCGCGTGTACGAGGGCAAGCCGAAGCCGGTCGTGGGCGTCTACCGCCTGACGATGAAGTCCAACTCCGACAACTTCCGCGCGAGCTCCATCCAGGGCGTCATGAAGCGCGTGAAGGCCAAGGGCGTGCCCGTGGTGGTCTACGAGCCCACGCTGGACGCGCCGGAGTTCTTCGGCTCCGAGGTGACCCACGACCTGGAGGCCTTCAAGGCCGGCTGCGACGTGATTGTCGCCAACCGCTGGAGCGACGAGCTCGCGGATGTTTCAGAAAAGGTTTATACAAGGGACCTATTTAAACGCGATTAGCTGAAAGGAGATAAAGGAAAGAAATTTTCAGTTCAAAAATGAAGGCCGCCTAAAGCTGCTCATCATCGTGGGTACCTGCCCCGAGGTCATCCGCCTGTCCGAGGTCATCAAGAAGTGCCGCCGCCACTTCGGCTGCTTGCTGGCGCACACCGGGCAGAACTACGACTACACGCTCAACGGCATCTTCTTCCGCGACCTATCGCTCGCCGACCCGGACGTCTACCTAGACGCCGTGGGCGCGGACCTGGGCGAGACCGTGGGCAACATCATCGCGGCCTCGTACAAGCTGATGGTCCCGGTCCAGCCCGACGCGCTGCTTATCTTGGGTGGCACCAACAGCTGCCTGTCCGCCATCGCGGCCAAGCGCCTGCACATCCCCAATTTCCACATGGAGGCCGGCAACCGCTGCAAGGACGAGTGCCTGCCCAAGGAGACCGCCACATCGTCGACGTGATCTCCGATGTCAACCTGGCCTACTCCGAGCACGCCCGCCGCTACCTCAAGGATACTAGCTGCGCCCCGGAGCGCACCTCCGTCACGGGCTCGCCCGTGACGGAGGTCCTGCGCGCGAACCTGGATAAGATCGAGGCCTCGGACATCCTCTCCGAGCTCGGCCTGGAGCCCAAGCGCTATATGCTGTTCACCGCACACCGCGAGGAGAACATCGACACTAAGGCCAACTTCATGAGCCTGTTCACCGCGATCAACGCGCTGGCGGAGAAGTACGACACGCCGATCCTGTACTCCTACCACCCGCGGTCCTGCAAGCGCCTGGAGGCCACCGGCTTCAAGCTGGACCCGCGCGTGCGCATGCACGAGCCCATGGGCTTCCACGACTACAACTGCCTGCAGATGAACGCCTTCGCGGTTGTCTCCGACTCGGGCACCCTGCCCGAGGAGTCGAGCTTCTTCGCAAGTGTCGGCCGTCCGTTCCCCGCGGTGTGTATCCGCACCTCCACCGAGCGCCCGGAGGCGCTGGACAAGGCCCGCTTCACACTAGCCGGCATCTCCGAGAGGGGCCTGCTCCAGGCCGTCCACACCGCCGTCGAGCTCGACGCGGAGGGGTCGCTGCCCAAGGCTCCTGTTCCCGACTACGCCGACGAGACCGTGTCCACCAAGGTGGTCGAGATCATCCAGAGCTACACCGGCATCGTGGACAAGATGGTGTGGAAGAAGTATCTGTAATCGACGAGGTTTGAACTATGGAGTCGCTGGATGGCAAAAGAATCCGATAGCTTTGCTAAGAATTTAGCAATTTCGGTTATAACCGGCCTGTTTACTATTGGCGCCGAAGTGGCTGTAGCCTATTTGGTGCCACAGGTGCAAAATCCGATAGTAGTTAACAATAATGTTGTTGTATCTACAGACGATTATGAAAAGGCAACTGACCGAATCCAAGAGCTCGAAGATGAGCTTAATGAACTAAAGCGCGTGAGCTTGAACTCGAATAATGGCGGTGGTTCTGTTTCCAGTGCTGCATCAGATGATTCTAGCCGGGCATTATTGAAAGATAAGCCCGGCTCGTCATCCAATTATTCACAGTCAGGCGATACGAACGCGAAAGATACTGCGGGAAATCGCTATGACCCCAACCGCTGGGGAATTATTGGATCTTGCTCAGCTTGCAGTGGCTTTGCCGACTACTATTTGGGCGGAAACTATTCCAAGCTGTCCATTACCATCGCCCCTTCCAGCACAAATATTGATGGAAAGGGCAGCTCTACTTCATTCGAAATTCTTGTTAAATACAAAGGCGATTCCGATTTCAGATGCATTCATACTGAAAAAAACATTAGTAAATCGACCTCTCCAATTCAGCTTGAGAACTTAGATATTTCTGGTGCCGAATGGATTGAATTCAAAGCTATAGAAAATGTAGATGAGGGCCATTTAAACGGCAACGTACTAATGATTGCGGATGCCATTGTTGGTTAGTTTCTAGCCTACTTGGCGTTTGTGCTTAGAGCTTCTAGCTGCAACTGTTGTTGATATCCGGAGAAGAAAAATTACTAAGATTGGTTCATAGTCTGTGCGTTTGATAGAAACTAATCGGCCTGCGTTGACATCCGCGGAGATGCTGCGGGCGATTCGCTGTTCACGTTCACATTGCTCGCCATTCTGGCCATCGGCTACATTGCCTTCGCCGTGCTGTTTGTCTGCTTCAAGATATTTATCGACAGGCTCGTCGCCCGCTGGCGCCATAACGCTTTGACCGAGAGCGAGCGGGCTTGGGCGCAGGACGGGGAGCGGGCAGCCCTGTCGCTGTGAGGGAGGACCTGTTCTCTCGAGAGCTGTGAAAAGCCCTCGGCATCGGCAGGCGGGTCAGCTCAGAGGACATAGCTACGATTCTTCTGACGAGGGCTACGTTCGCGGTCAACGTCGCGACGATGGCGCTGGGCCTCGCTGCTTAGCTACTTCGGGCAGTGTGGCCGCACCTTTTGCCGAAACGGGCGTTCTTTTTGCCGAGTGGCCGCTGTCGTCCGCTTTCGCTAAAAGCTACAAAGTGGGAAAATGGCCGATGTACCAAAGGCTCGATTGAGGAAGCAGGAGCACTGGCATGTCGCGCAAACCTAAGCGTCTCGAACCGTTCGGCATCAAGGGGATTGAAGTCTCCAGGTTCCGTGCCATGCACGATCTCGAGATTGGGCTCGGGCGGCTCGTTACCGTGATAGCGGGACAGAATGGGACGAGCAAGTCCACCATATTGGGCATGCTGGGGCAACCGTTCGGGCTCAGGGACAGGAGGACCATCTTCGGTAGGCCGTTCAGCACCAAGTTCACCGACATATTCAACATGTCGCCCGATCACGATATCCCGGGCGAGCATCTCTATTACGTCGATTTCAGGGACGAGGCCATTTCCGGATCCCAGGGGCAGCACGTCCAGGTCAAATCGTTTAAGCGTCCCGCAAAAGACAAATCTTCCATTCGTATCGTGACCGGCTCCTCCCGAGCCAAGGGCGAGGGTAACATTGACTACCCCGTAATCTACCTCGGCCTGAAAAGGACCAACCCAGTCGGCGAGTTCCTTAACCCGCAGGCCGAGCAGACGGACTTTTCGGAAAGCGAGATCGAGCGCTTTAACCAGTGGTACGCTCGCGTTATGGTCGACCAGGATAAAACCACCGATGTTGTCAGGATGTCGAAGCACGGCCAGAAGGAGACCCTTCTCGTCAACACCGCCACCTACGACTACCTCGCCAACTCCGCCGGGCAGGACAACCTTGGACAGATATTGGGCGCCCTCATCTCCTTTGAGCGGCTCGCCGACGCCATGGGCGAGGAGTACAGGGGTGGCCTTCTCCTGATCGACGAGCTCGACGTGACCCTGTTCCCCTCCTCCCAGGTGAGACTTTTCGATTTGCTGAAGGAGCGGGCCGCTGCTCAGAGGGTGCAGGTTGTTTTCACCACCCACTCGATGACGCTCCTTGAGAAGGCCGTCAAGGAGACGCAGGGCAAAAACGATGCGGTTAAGGTCCTGTATCTCAAGAAGAGGGAGTCCGGGATCAGGCTGACGATAAATCCGCCGATAGACGAGATTCAAGCCGACCTCATGGTTGAGCCGCTGAGGCCGAAAAAGGGCCCCAAGGTCGAAATCTGGTGCGAGGACGACGAGGCGAAGTGGGTGCTCGGGCAGATAATGCCTTCGCGGCTGAAGCGGAAATGCGATATTGTCTCCGCGAAGCTCAGCTGCGGCGAGCTGGGAGAGCTCGCCGTTAGGGACATAGCCTCGCTGCGAGGCGTGTGCTTCGTTGTGGACGCCGATTCAAACAGGGATGCGGCAAAGAAGATAAAGGATTGCGCCAGAAGATTCGTGCTACCCGGAGGCGACAAGTCGCCTGAGCAGTCCATATACGATTTGCTTTGCGGCCTCTCGGACGAAGACGACTTCTGGAGCAATGGCAGGCATTACACCAAGCAGGTCATGCTCAGCCGATTTGCCGACTCAAAGCGCGACTTCGAGCACAACGGCGGGGATAAGGAGCGCAAGCACTACAAGAAATGGTTCAGGAGAGAGAAGGCCGAAGGGCTGTGGGGCGAAAACGGCTTGGCTGTCGCCGCCATCTGGAAAGAGAGGTATGAGTCGGAGATTAGGGACTTTAACGAGAAACTCGAGCGAAGAGTTGACGCAATCATAAAACGGCAGCAGTATGAACGGGAACAATAGAGAGGCCGCTTGTTCGACACATTGAGGAGGTGAGAAGATGGCGACTACGTACACGCCCATCAGGTATCCTGGCGGGAAGACGAAGCTGTACCCCGAGATCAGGGCGATCCTCGAGATGAACGACTTGCTTGGGCATCCCTACGCCGAGCTGTTCGCCGGCGGTGCGGGGCTGGCCATCAAACTTCTCCTGAAGGGCGACGTGTCCTCGATCGTGATTAATGATTACGACCGCGCCGTGTACTGCATGTGGGGTGCCATCGTCAATCACGCCGAAGAGATGTGCGAGTTCATCGACTCCGCCGTCTTGAACATCGAGACCTGGAAGAAGATGCGCGACATGTACCAGAATCATGACGGGGTGGGTGATTTTGAGCTCGGCAAAGCGGCTTTCTACCTCAACAGGACGAACGTATCGGGTATCTTGAGTGGCGGCGTCATAGGCGGGCTCGAGCAGACCGGCAACTACAAGATGGACGTTCGCTTCAACCGCAGGACCTTGAAGAAAAAGGTCATGGACATCGCGGCGCGAAGGGACGACATTGAGGTGACGAGACTCGACGCGGAGGACTTCATCGACGATAGGATGGGCGACTCTGAACTGTTTGCCTACCTCGACCCGCCGTATGTGCAGAAGGGCCCCGGTCTGTATCGCAGCGCGTTCGACGAGGCGAAGCATAGGTCGCTCGCCCGAAAGGTCGGCGATGCCAGGAGCAAGTGGGTCGTGACCTACGATGCCGACAAGCTCATCGACGACATCTACGGCAATTACGAGCGCGGGGACCTAGAGATTAGCTACACGGCCAATGTGAAGACCGTCGGCAGGGAGAAAATCATTCTCGGACCGGGCCTTGTCTGGCCTGAAGAGCTCTGACGCTTGGGGCTCACCCCCACTATGTTTCAAAAATGCCACACTTTTTGAAACATAACCCAAAAGTTGAGCCTTGATGCGCTGCCCTAAACCCTCCTTACCGTTCGCCTGCGTTTGCATTGGTGCTGAACGCAGCTAGGATATGCGCGTCGCGACAGCCCATCTTACGGCCGCGGTCGGCGGCTGGCCTTTATCGAACGGGCGTGAACGTCGAGCCCTGTGAAAGTGTTAGCATTGTTCATCGAATGCCCCTTCCATGAATGCGGCGTAGGCGCTGGTTGTTTGAACGCCATTATTGTCGGCCTAATCCGCGGATAAGCATGCAGGAGGGTTTCCCGGCTTTTCATGTCCTGCTCATAGCGTCTTGCTTTTGTTTTTCTGATGTTGCCAAGACTTATCCGGTTTCGAGCTTTTGTCCGATAAATCTCTTGCTGTTCGTCCAGATCCATTGATTTGGCAATCGTTTGGGCTTTTTAGCACGGTATCCTTCGAGTGTAACCAGAACTGTATTTCCTTGGGAGGCGAATCTATGCAGACATTGATGCCTCTTCGCACGACTGACGGACTTGATAAAAAGGACCTTGGCATAGGTAAAAAGTGACTCGCGAAAGACGGGGCTCGCCGTAAGCTGATTTGGGAATTGATACTGAAAATTGAATATAGCATTCAGGATTTCAACGCGACAATCGAAGGCAGGTTCAGCGGCAAGCCATAGGATGTCGTATACCTTGTTGTTCTCGACGATTGGATTAAGCGCTCTTATTGGCTGGTCAAGAACTGCCTGCGTGACGATGTCTCGAACGGATTTGAGTTCTCAGATCACGCAAGGCTTGAGCTTTGCCTGGACTTCTTTGAGTCTATCCGCTCTTTCGTGGTCGAGCACCCAAAAAGAACGAACAAACACCCTAAGTACGAATTCGACGGCGGACGGATTTGTGCGGATGTCCGCACCAAGTCAATCATGGATGGCTTTCCTAAGGCGAAGCTCTATCGCCTATACATAGAGGGTATCGTAGAGACCGAAAGCGTTCGGGACAATGATGTCGTCCTGGCAACAAACTCGGAAGATTGGAACGAGGACGGAGGACTCCATTTCCAAGGGCTTAGCTTTGACATTGGGGGTATTCGAGATGTCGCCTAGCTCTACATTGATGCTCTTTACGAGCTCGATCGTTACGTATCGAGATTGAGGAAGAAGGACTTCGAGTGAGGCGTTCGCCGTAATCTTGTGGCAGCTCTCGTCGAGGTTTATCCAGTTTTTGATTTTCGCCCGATGAATTATCTTGTCGCTCACGCGGATTTGCCGATTCGGCAATTGGCGAGGGGCTATCAAGGCGTCGCTTTGGGCATTATTTATAGAATAAAGACGACAGCATGAATTTGAGGATGTTCGCGGGAGATGCGAGGAGATTTTGTAATTCTCTTCTATAGCCTTTGCATCAGATTTAACATCGGTTGGTTAATTATGATTCACGCAATCAGCGAAGTTGAATAGAGGTGTTTGTTGTTAAGAACTTCTTTGTCACTTGCGGAGTATGTGGATGCGTGCATCGTTTGCGCGTCCAGGCTGGATTTGTTAATGACTATCCGGTTAGATACTTGTGTCCGCAGTGCCGGAACCGAATCGACGGAGCGGTTCGCCTTGACCCGAGCTGCGCTTTGATTGATTTTAATCTCGACCCTGGCACGGTTGCCTCCATGGATGGAAATTTAGATTGCGCCCGAGTTATGGTGGAGTTATCTGGTGAGCTTCCGTCATATAAAATATCAGTAGAACATTGTGCCTGCATGACAAGCCCCTTTATCAGAGCCTCTGGGCTGATTCCGTTTGATGAACTCAGCGAGCACGTGAGCGATATGGTTTATTGTCTTCATTATTACCGCGAAGACTGGCCTGCCCTGAGGACCGCTTTTCAACTGTACTGCGATGGGCATGACGATTATGCGGATAAGGTTCTTTCGGAATTCGAACGCAAACTGCTCGACGAGGACAATCGACACTATCCCTTGCTGAGCCGAATCGCGAGAATGTCTTGGCTCGGTTTCCCCATGATTGCAGGAAGTGACGCGTATGAGCGCGCTGTTGAATGTGAAAAACTCGTTTCTGGTCTAGAGGCAGGGGCGCTTTCCGGCCTAGCAGGTTACTATCTCAAAACCGATATGAGTGCCAAGTCGCTGCTTGCTGAAATCAACGAAGTTCTGGATTCCGTAGCCGAATCTTATCCGGTTCTCCTCAACGGTTTTACTTTTCTTGTGGCGGGAGACGCCTATGACTTGGAAAAGTACGGTACGTTCTGCTGCACTCCTAGTGATATTGAGAAGCTTTATTGTCGGGAATATGAGCTTATTGGCAGCCTGCTTGTTCTGTTTATCGGGCTCGACAACATCGAATGTAACGGGGCGTTCGATGTCATGCCCAAAGGCGTAGACCTAGGTGCAAAGTCGTTCGACAAACTTTCTACAGCCCCTAAGGCAAAGCGATTCAACGCTGTCGGTACGGGCCCATTTACTGGCCTTATCAAGCAGTGTTGGAATCCGGTTCTGCGCAATGCATTTAGTCATAATCGGACAGATTTCGATTGCGCGACTCAAGTCATTCGCACTTTGCGTGAGGATGGGACCAACGATTCTCAAGGCAACACCTATTTGCTTGAAATGGTTCGCGATTGCATTTTGATGGCTCGGGAAATTATGGTAATTCGTAGTGTCATATTCCATTTCATTGGAAGAGGGCTGTGGTGACGATTGGGCTTAACGCTGATGTGTATGCACGGCGTAAATCGTGGTGCATATGTGCGTCAATCATCGTGCTAGGGGTGTGAAAGCGATATGCCATCGACGTCATCTCTGGCCATCTCCGTGTTTGCGCTCGCAAGGCAAGAATTAAGGTTTACTGCCTTAATTGGCATTGGCGCGTCGACGATCGCGTCTATAAATTTTTATGAACTGCGATATGGACTCATTGTTATAGCTAGGAGCCAAACATGGAAACACCCGCCGTTCTCTATCATTATGTAAGCCTAGATACGCTGGCCTTGATTCTGCATAATCGGACTATCAGGTTCAGCCGGTTAGATAAGGTTGATGACCCACAAGAACAGCATTCAGCAGACTCTCAAAATCTTGGAAAAATGAAGCTCGTCAGTTGTTGGACCTCTTCTGATGAGGAGAGCATCCCCATGTGGCGCGAGTATGCTGGAGCTGAATGTGGCGTAAGAATCCAGATGAAGAGTCATCCGTTTAGGCGGTACTCTGTGTCTACTGAGAGCCTCAATAAGTTATCAAGTGAAGCAGTTCTGAATGCCCTTGGTGGTTCATTTGATGGCCTTCATCTGCCTCTCGAGGAGTTTTGGGATAAAGACTATTTCTTTTTTGAAACCGCCCGTAATATCAACATGCTTCACAAGGTCGAATATACAAATGACGAGTCCCTTTTATTTCCAAAAGTGATTAGCACTTTTGGAAATGGTGGGGTTGAAGCTAAAATACTTGCCCTTGGAGTTCACAAAGCCGCTGCGTGGTCATATCAACAAGAGTGACGTTATATCTTGTCAGCCGTTCCAATAGGTATCGCTAGTGTAAGCAATGTCCGAATAGATCGGGTTCAGAGAGCGAATGACATCATACTTGATAAGTGCAATCCTGGAATCCCGCCCTATTACGATCTCGTTATCTCTGATGAAGCTTTTTCGTCAATGAAGATCGTTTCTTCTCCAAAGATGACAAATGGCAACCGCGTAATTCTGGACGCGCTGGTAGAGAAATACGCACCAGGCATTGAGGTCGCAGAGAGCTCGATTGAGCTGGCATAGGTAGGTTCCCACCCTGACAGCTCCTCTCGAACCCTATCCATAGCTTCATGAAGCGCTTATAGGTTAAGGGCGTTCTCATAGTGGCCTCTAGGCGCCCGAGCCGGACGCTATCTCTACTTTCACCGATTGGCAAAACGATTTACACCTAATTATTGGCGCTGCTCAGGGACATTTTCTTTGTTTACGGCTTGATCTCGCTAAACTAATAACTGCTGCTACCAGGGCATTTTCTGGTGCACATTCTATTGGCTCCTGCGAAGATCGGAGCGGGTATGTTTGCTGCCGAGTCCTACACCAGCCGTCATTACATTGCGATTGTTGCCATGGCCTGCCTATGCGTTTTGCTGGGCGGGCCTTCTTATGCCGCGGGCGCGGAGAGCCTCATCATCGCGGGCGCGACGTACTGCGAGCCGGGCGCGTCGGGCCCCGGCTGGGCCTGGACCGATGCCGACCACCTGGAGCTTGACGGCTACGCGGGTGGGGCCATCGGCGCCGAGGGCGACCTGGTGCTGACGCTTGCCGGGCAAAACTCCGTGACGGAGTCGCATGCGCCCGATGCGGACATCACGCTGTGCGGTATGGAGGTGTGGGGCAACCTGACGCTTCGCGGCACCGGGACCCTGACGGCGACGGGCTCGCAGTGCGGGATCCACGTGTCGCAGGCGCTCGTGGTGGACGGCTGCACCGTCGATGTCCGGGCGGACGGGGCCGATATTACGGACGAGGCGTTCGCCGGCGTGATCGCAGGCGACATGGCCGTGCGCGGCGGCGGGCGCATCGTTGCCGCGGGCGCCGGGTCCGGAGCGGGCGTGCGCGCCTACGGCGTGTATCTGCAGGATGCGGGCCTTGGCGCTGGCGCGGCCGGCTGTCGGCTTTCCGTCGATGCCTCGTGGCTCGATGCGACCGGTGCCGACGGCGGTGTTGCGTGCACGGGCGGGTCGCTTGTGTCTGCGCGGTTCGTGGCGCCTGCGGGAGGGGCCTTCGGTGCCGGCGGCGTGGCGAATGCTTCCGGCGACATGGCGCCGCATGTGGTGATTGAACCCAAGGGCGCCACGGCGCCGGCGGGGGAGACCGGTGGGGGCGAGGTGACTGGCGATAGCGCGGAAAAGTCACCCACCGATGCTAGCCCCGCAGCCGGAGAGCCCACCACAGGCCCCACGGCAAATCCCTCTCTGAAACACGCGGCCACGCCAACCAAGACAACAAAGACAGTAACCAAGACCACGGTCGCCAAGACAACCAAGCCCAAGGCTGCCACCGCGACAACTGCGGCACTCCCCAAGACCGGCGACTGCAACTGGATCGCTGCATCTTTATCGTTATTCCTGCTGGGGTTGGTGCTTTTTGGTGCCACATATCGCTGCTGAGACTGCGCGACGCACCTAGCTGCAATACAAGACCTCTGTTGAAGCTTTAAGGGCAACATTTCCGGATAGGGAGCGTTGCCTTTTTCGTGCATGCAATGTATGACGTGCCATACCACTTAAATGACTATGTAATTACTTGCAATAACATAATCAACTATTGTATGTGCGTTATACTAAGGGTACACTCACGCGATTGGAAGGTCTAAAAATGGCAAGCTCAACATTAACCATCAGGGTTGACGACGACCTCAAACGCGAGGCGGCGGAAGTTGCTGATTACTATGGACTTGATTTGTCGTCCGTGACTCGCGCTTTCTTCAAGCAAATGGTCAACACCCATCGCATCCCGTTGACTTTTGCCCCTGAGGAGCCCAGTGCCGAAAGCCTTGAGGCCATTCGCGAGGGGGACGCTTTTCTTGCATCTGGCAAAAAAGGACGCTTTGACAATGGCGCCGATCTGATCGCTGCGGCGATGGCACAATGAGCACGTTAACCGCAGAGTTCTCTGCAGCCTTCTCCCGAGATTTAAAGAAAAAAGCAAAGCGCCGTAAATGGGATTTATCTGAGCTTCAAAAGCTAATTGACCTGGTGCTACAGAATACACCTGAGTCAATGGACATATTAAAGCGACGTCATAATATGCACCGGCTAAGCGGCAACTGGGCAGGGCGAAACGAATGTCACGTAGCAAACTCTGGCGACTGGCTTGTCATATGGTCATCAAACGAAGAGGTAGCTTTCTTTGAACGCACTGGCAGCCATGATGAGCTGTTCCGATAATCCCCTCAATATCGAAACCACCAAAACCATTCGGATTTCAACCTAATGGCATCCAATTTGTTCAATCTTGTTGGATATGTAGCTGCACAATGACGATTACCTGCCTATGCGTTTTGCTGGGCGGGCCTTCTTATGCAGCGGGCGCGGAGAGCCTCATCATCGCGGGCGCGACGTACTACGAGCCGGGCGTGTCGGGCCCCGGCTGGGCCTGGACCGATGCCGACCACCTGGAACTTAACGACTACGCGGGCGAGGCCATCGGCGCCGAGGGCGACCTGGTGCTGACGCTTGCCGGGCAAAACTCCGTGACGGAGTCGCATGCGCCCGATGCGGACATCACGCTGTGCGGCATGGAGGTGTGGGGCAACCTGACGCTTCGCGGCACCGGGACACTGAAGGCGACGGGCTCGCAGTGCGGGATCCACGTTTCGCAGGCGTTCGCGGTGGACGGCTGCACCGTCGATGTCCGTGCGGACGGGGCCGATATCACGGACGAGGCGGTCGCCGGCGTGATCGCTGGCGACATGGCCGTGCGCGCCGGCGGGCGCGTCGTTGCCGCGGGCGCAGGGACCGGAGCGGGCGTGCGCGCTTACGGTGTGTATCTGCAGGACGCGGGCCTTGGCGATGGTGCGGCCGGCTGTCGGCTTTCCGTCGACGCCTCGTGGCTTGATGCGACCGGCGCCGACGGCGGCGTTGCGTGCTTGAGCGGGTCGCTTGTGTCTGCGCGGTTTGTAGCACCTGTTGGTGGGGCTTTTGGTGCTAGCGGCGTGTTGGATGCCTCCGGTGCGATGGCACCGCATGTGGTGGTTGTGCCCGATGTCGCCACGCCTCCGGCGGGGGAGACGGACAGGGGCGAGGTGCCAGGTGGCGGGGCTAGTGAAACTGCTGGTGGTGCCGGTCCTGCTGCAGGGCAGCCCGGTGCTAGTTCGCCGACCGATCCCGCGGTGAAGCCTGCGGCCACGTCGCCCAAAACAAACATAACGACCAAGACGACGGTGACCGCGTCCTCCAAACCAAAAACCGCCGCTGCGACTGCAGTGACACTCCCCAAGACTGCCGACAACAGCTGGATCGCCGCTTCCTTAACGCTTTTCATTCTGGGAACAGCGCTCCTTGCTGCCGCATATCGCTGCTAAGGCCTCGTTTAAGTGAGACCAGGGGAGAAGTGAATGCAGCCATTGCAGAAGTCTTTAGCCTTCTACTAAATCAATTTATTAGAGATTGGTGCCGTATCAGCTATCGCTGCGACGGCACTATTTTATTCAGCTCAACTGCCTCTCGATCTATTACCGATGTTGAACCTTACACCCCATCTGCCAGAGCGATAAGATAATTGCAATTCAAATACTGCCGTTTATAAAGCTTCTTGTTCCGCTAAAGGATTGATATATGTCTAATGAAGCTAAAGTTGAGGTTGAAGATGTAGCCTCGTATATCAAATACATCAAAGGTCTTTCACCAACAATAAATGGTGACGCCAGAACAATTGAGTCTACATTTGTGTTTCGTGGACAAGGATCCACTAAGTTTGATCTTGTTCCGTCAATCGGAAGAGACAGTCTTTGGCGTAAACCGGGAAGTGACGCCATTTCTCCTACCATAGGCACCCTTAAGCACGAGGCGGATATTATTGAAACTGCGTGCCGCATATTGCCAAATGTTTTTAATCGAGATTTGCTTCCAATTGATCTTTTAGCCTGTCTCCAGCACTACGGAGTCCCCACCAGACTATTAGATGTCACTTCAAATGCACTTGCAGCCCTCTATTTCGCCTGCGGAAATCTGGATGACGTGGGCGAAGTATTTATCTTTAGGCGACCGGGAGGGGATAAGCAGGAATATCCCATCTGTCAGGCAATCGCGGACTCGTGGCATCTGTTTATGAACTCTAAAGTGTTATCAGACTTTGCTTCACTTGCAATATCTAGACCATACTTTGACTATCAACGTGATCTAGTGCTTTCAAATTGCCCTGAACCAACCGATCAGGCAAAATGGTTTAAGGAGTGCTGCGAAGACACGTTATTTGTCTACGGAACTAGATATCTTGATAGACAGGCCGCTCAGTCGGGGCAATATATCCTTTTCCCAAATGACATTCGTGGTGAAGATCCTTATTTTTCGTTTGAGGAATTCATAAGTCCACTACCCAAAGACAGCCCCGTAATAACCGGTCGTTGCATAGTGCCATCTGATAGGAAAGCATCAATACTGAACGAGTTGAGTAAACTTGGCATTACCGAAGCTTCGCTCTTTCCCGACAGCATTGAGAAGAGATGCGCCGGCATAGTGAGTGAGATTAAGAGACACTGTCACTGAAGATTGCTCTTAATATCAGTGTAGAGAATTATGCTTCAGGCATTATGTCATACGTACTTATAAGGTTCATTGTCTAATATCTCAATTTAAAACCGATATTTGTTCAAAGCTAACAAATATCGGTTTTAAAACTATATAATTGTTTTTGTTATTTAAGGATGTCTGTGAATAATCGATTTATTTGAGAAGGATTCTAAAGATGATCCTCAATTTTTCATTTAAGAACTTTCAGAGCTTTCGAGATACTCAGCAGTTCTCGTTTGAACCGATTTCGAGCAAAAAGGAACTTGGACCCGTGCGAGTGGCTGCGGTTTACGGTGCAAACGCGTCAGGCAAATCAAATTTCTTAGACGCCCTAGACTTTGTCTCTTATTTTATTCGCAACGGTTACGCAACAGGTGATTCGAAATCTCATATACCTGTCATTCCTTTTTTACTTGACTCAGAGTCTCGATCAAGTGATACCGAGTTCTCGATTGAATTTACCGCCAGCAATTTGAAGTATGAGTTTTCATTTGGTGTAAACAAAAATGAGGTTACTTATGAGAACCTCACCGTATACCGGTCAAAACAGCCGTCCCTCCTCTATGACCGCACTTCGGTTAACGGGAAACAGTCGATTAAATTTGGCAGCTCCTTTACGGGCGCTAAAAAACAGCTTTGGGATATCACACGTAAAAACTCTTTGTTCTTATCTGTTGTTGCGGCGGCAGGCAATAATGTGATTCAGCCGGCATTCGCCGCTCTCGCCAACGATGTCTATCTCTACGACGCAACGCATTATCTAGCAGAACTTGCAACCATTAAAAAACTGTTTATCAACGATGACCCGCGAGCCCAAATGTTATCTCAGCTCATTAAATATGCTGACATCGGAATTGATGGCATGGACGTTCGTCAAGCTGAAGGCGTCCCTAGTTTAAAAGATTCACTCATCGGACCCGATGATATTCCAAAAGAGCCGCGCAATAAAAAAGCAGAAGACTTTAAATGGTCGTTCGCTTATGATCTGTTCTTCCACCATAAAGGCTCGGGAGATGGCTTTTGGCTGGACTCCGCCCATGAATCGGAGGGCACAAAAGCTGCGCTCGCGTTTTTCTCGGTAGCCTTACGCTCTTTAAGCAGTGGGGCCACAACAGTAATTGACGAGCTTGATTCGAGTCTTCATCCTACGCTCCTGCGCGACTTCGTCTCACTGTTCGCCGATCCCGACACAAATCCAAAGGGCGCGCAGCTAATCTTCTCAACCCATGATGTCACCTTGATGACGCGAACCAGCCCTATGGAAGAGGTACTCGAACGTGACCAAGTCTGGTTTGTGGAAAAGGACTCTGAAGGTGCTTCGCAATTAATTGCTGCGATGGAGTATTCCCCTCGTGCAAATGAGAATCTGGGGCGCAATTACTTAAACGGTGTCTATGTGCCGCTGCCCAACCCAAGTTTTCATCAACTTGTGGCCCAACTCATGAAGGAAGGCGCTGACATAAATGGCTAAGGCGGAAAGGAGAGGACTTGCTCGTGGCCGCAAAAAGCAAACAAGAGCCAAAAGAAAGCGCCACCTAATTGTGTCCAATGGCAAGGTGACCGAAACCGAATACTTTAACTTCCTTATTACTGAAATGGACGTTCGCGGAAGCGTGCGGTATCGGCATATTGACGGAGACCCTTTGAAGGTCGCCAAGCAGCTTTCGCGAGAGCTCGATTCAGATAAAAAGGCCGTTAAAGCGGGCGAAATCGAAGCATTGAGTTCCGCATGGATCGTGGTCGATTCAGATGAGTTCAGAAATCTAGCCGCAGCAGAACGAGAAGCAAAGACAAAAGGAGTTAGGCTCGCGATCTCCAATCCATGCTTTGAAGTATGGCTAATCGATCATGTCTCACCATGCCCGGAAACTTTTGCATCGACGCCACAATGTGAGAAAAGAGCGCGCGACCTTGGCGTTCTAAAATCTACTGACCCCAACAGGTCCTCCGCGTCAAAGTTCAAGTCGGTAAATCTCGAAATGATTGATGGTAACAAGGGCCTGGCTTTGACCAATGCCGCAAAGCACAATACGGACGATAAACGTCGTGCAAGAGAAATGAATCCGGACAACGTTGCCGCCTATCAAGTATGGACAGACTTGCCTGATCTTGTAGATGACGTATTTGGGTCGGGTAACTAGTGTGATTCATCCAGCGTTAGGGGCAGGCTTTTAACTCAAAAATTCGTAAACGAGGTAGCAATGCTATGGAGCTATGTTCAGCTAGAAGACGGCACTGGACGCGCTGTCTGACAGCCCCGAGCCCAAAGACAACCAGTACTTTGCATGGATCCAGGACCTTGTTTCCGGAAACCGCACGCGAGAAGAACTCGCCGACGAGCTGCGCCGCGGTTGCGTTGTGGGCATGGGCGATCCGTCGCACGTATAAAATCAAAGCATCCGCACGCCTGCCATTATCTTGATTGGACGCCACATGGAACTCCCTAGCATCCTGTGCAGCAATGTGTGCGACTTCGAATTTTGCCCCGAGCCCTGCTACGACCGCCTGGTCGACCTCGCCGACCCCGAGGACTGGGGTCCCGGCAACCGCATCCTCAAAAACTACCTGTCGTTCTCGTTTAGCCGCGCGGTGTTCCTAACCGAGCGCGACGTGGACCAGACCGCGCCGTCCAACCTGCCTTTGGTGTTCGACGACGACCGCTGCCTGTTTAACACCGGCCTGTACACGCGCCGCTACGAGACCATCTATGGCTTTTTTGAGCCCAACACCAAGCCCGACGCGCGCCAACGCTGGTTTTTGAAGGGCTTCTTTAAGGAAAGCGACCCCATGCTGGTCTCGTTTGAGTACCTGCCGTGCCGCGTGCGCTTTGCCGAGGACCCCTCCGAGCTGGTCTTTGACTATCGCCTGCCTATCCGTTCCAACATCGACCACATTCTGGGTGATGAGGAGAACCTGACGCGCATCCCCGCCAGCCTGATGGGGGAGGGCAATTCGCTGCTGCTGCGCCGCGCCTTTGAGGGCACCGTCGTCGAGGCCGCACGCCGCGCGTACCTGTCTCACGCTCGACATGGCTTACAACAACGCGCGACTTATCTGCCGTCCCGAAACCTCGTGGATTAAACGATAAAGGGTGGTTAAGCTGCGGTTTTGTTGGTTGACTGGGTTGAAACAGTGCGATTTGCTCTCACGAATTTACAATCGAGGGCAAAAAGTTCTTGGTAAACCACGCGCGGCTATGATAGTATCTCTTTTGCCGAAAGGCGACGGGCGATTGGCTCAGGGGTAGAGCATATCCTTCACACGGATGGGGTCACAAGTTCGAATCTTGTATCGCCCACCATCTAAAGAACAGGTCAGAGGTGTTAAGTCTCTGGCCTTTTTCTTTTTGACACCAAGCTTGACACCAAACTCGAATCGAAAAATTTAAACGCGTTTCTAGCTGATCTCACATGTGCTGACGTCATCGCGCGTTTTGCATAAAGCTCATGCGATCTTTCATTGAATTTGCCATGGGATTCACGCACAAATGTGGAGATAGGGACCACGACCCCAGAACGCCTGCCAGCAGATTTGTGCCACGCGGCGATCTTTAGACGAAATGCGTCGAGCTATTTGTCGGCATTTGGTCAGCTTCCGGTACTTACCGGCATGATGCCGCCATTGATAATCGATCTACCTGCAAACATAACGGCACGCAGCCAAAGCTAGGGGAGGCCCATATGGACGAGATCATTTGTGCAAACACCGCGTTCCGCTACTGGCGCTGCCCACCGCAGGTCCGCGACCTCTACCCAAGACTGCCAAGCCCAGAAGACGGCTGGCGAGCTCTAGCCCAAGCCCCTTTCGTAACCGATATCCTCAAGACCCCGATTATTACCACCACAGTGCCCGGTGGCGTTAACTACCATTCGGGATTACGGACAACAATCCACTGTGATGATGCTTCGGGAGTGGATAGCACGCTGGAAACCGCGATGAGCTTTAGGGTTACCAATCCTCTTGCGACGCTATTTACCATGGCGCGCTTTGTGTCTCCAACCGATCTTGTCCTTGCCATGTACGAATTTTGCGGATGGTTCTCAGTCTTTGAGCCCACCGCAGCAGCAGAGGCGGAACTAGACAAAACCAATGACGCTGCCGAGAATGCAACCACCGAATCCCTCTTTGACCTCGATGAAAGCCAAGACGAACCACAATGGAAACGCGTTTATGCGCGCATAAATGCCAAAGAACAGGTAAATACGAAGGGGCCCAACGGGCAAAAGAAAACGAAGGAGGTCACAAGGCTAAAGGGCACTTCGCTCTGGATGAGGAAGCCGCTCATCGAATTACACGAGCTTCATGAGTACGCCAGTAAGATGAAAAGACGAAAGTGGGGTACGAAGTTTTACAACGCCGCGCAGCTGGTGACAGGTATAGCAGCTTCTCCGCTTGAAGTTGCAGGAATTTTATTGCTGTCGCTTCCTCGCTCTCGCGGCGGTGCCGGCTTTCGAAGCGTTTACGTTAACGACCTTACACCGCTTACCGCATCGGCGCAGAGCATTGCGGGGCAAAGAGTCTGCTACGGGGATATCGTGATCGTAAATCCAACCATAATGAAAGCAGGCATCGTGGAGATTCAGGGGGAGGTCATCCACGGATCAGGCGCTGTGCTGGCCCACGATGCCAAACGCATGACAGCGCTGCAAAGTATGGGGTATGACGTCTTCCTGGTTACGCACGACATGCTTAACGATGCCGAGCAGCTTGATGCGATCGTGAGAAGTCTTTGCTCACGCTTGGAATTACGCTATAGGTGCAAAACTAAGGCGCAAAAGACAACGGAAATGGAGCTACGAGCCAACGTACTGTGCAACTGGCTGGAAATCGGTCGTTAGACGGATGCCCTGCTCACTTCCGGACGCCCTCGGTCGGCTGCCTGCGATGCCGCCGCCACGAAACCGGCCCATCTACTACGTTTAACCCCGACCCCTCGACCATACCCCGTATTTCGCGAAAACCGCAGGCCGTCTACCTGCGGTTTTATTTCTGCCCGAGACGCCATGGTCGGGGGATGTCGCCCAAACGTAGTAGATGGGCCGG
>NZ_QSAS01000008.1:0-40357 GCF_003465485.1 Collinsella sp. AF11-11
TCGCTGCGCACTTCGTGCGGCGAGGGCTTCTTGCGTCCTGCGGAGTGCGCCGGGAGGGAACTTGCTCTCCGCCCTGCGGGCTCGGCGATGTTACAACAGGCAATAATTAATCTGAATAAAGATGGTGCACGGCCTTTTGGCCGCGCTTTAGTTTTGCTTCGCGCCATGTGGGGGTGGTGGCGACGTGCATTTTTGCGAGTATTCTGCAATCGAAGGCCCCCGCATACCGACGTTCGGGCAAAAATCCGTGCTCGTCGATGCTTTTCGCGAATAATAGGCGGGGTTATGGGCCGACAGTGCTTGATTTGCAGGGATATTCGCGGTCTTTGGCATTTTTCGTGGCGCTCGAAGCTGTCGGACATGCTGAATACTCCCAAAAATGCACGGCGCCTTGAGGGGGACCTTCGCGACAAAGGAAACCGCCCCGTCGAAGTATGCATTCGACGGGGCGGTTTATGCATATACCCGATTAAGGATACGCTGCAGATCTGTTAGAACTTGACGGTCGGTGCCTGGCGGGCGGCCTCAGCTGCCTCGAAGCCCTGGCGCTCCTTAAACTGGAAGATGCCGGCAAAGATAACGGCCGGGAACGTCTGGATAGCGTTGTTGTAGCTGAGCACGCAGTCGTTGTAGCTTTGGCGTGCATAGCTAATCTTGTTCTCGGTATCCTCGAGCGATGCCTGGAGCTGCGTAAAGTTGGTGTTCGCCTTAAGGTCGGGGTAGGCCTCGGCGACGGCAAAGAGCTGGCGCAGCGCACCGGTCAGCACGTTGTCGGCTTCCATCTTGGCCTCGGGCGTAGTGGCCTTGACGGCGGTGTTACGCGCGCTGATCACGGCGGAGAGCGTCTCCTGCTCGTGCTTGGCGTAGCCCTTGACGGTCTCGACCAGGTTGGGGATCAGGTCGTTGCGGCGCTGCAGCTGCGTATCGATGTTCTGCCAGGCGTTATCGATGCGGTTACGCTTGGTGACCATGTTGTTGTAGATGCCGGCGATGGCGCAGACAATCACAATGACAACAACGATGCCGATGATGACGGTAATCATGATGTCTCCGTTTCGAATGGCCGCGGCGGCATGCGCCAGCTGCCGTTGGTATAACGCTACTAGTATACCCGCAACGTTTTGCCGTGCCGAACTTTCCGGTAAGCGTTATGTTTTCGGTGGGGTTGGCACTGGGGCAAAGCGCGCGAGGTACAGGTGTAAGATATGCGACAGATTGACGAGTGTTGTCTTTGCCCTGAGGATGGCGATACCAGTGGACCTTCGCATCAAGAAAACCTACCGCGCCCTGTTCGATGCCTTCACCGAACTTCTCGAGGAGCATCGTTTTGAGGACCTGACGGTTGCCATGCTGTGCGACCGCGCCATGATTCGCCGTACGACGTTCTACAAGCACTTTCGCGACAAGAACGATTACTTTGCCTTTTATATCGATGAGCTTATGTCGGGCTTGCCGCAAAAACAGCCCGATGAGGCCGGCGCAGTGTCTGCCGAGGACGTGCGCGCGCTTCGGCACGCGATTTTGGACGATGCCATGGATTTGATTCTGGCGCACGAGCAGCTCATGGATAACATTTTGGCAAGCAGCATGTCGGGCATGCTGACCAACGTTATTTGCGACCGCATTGCCCGCTCCATCCGCGAGCGTGTGATGAACGTGCTTGCCGAGGATGCCCTGGCCCCCGTGTCACTCGAGACGACGTCTGAGTTTGTCGCCGGCGGTATTATTCGACTTTTCACGATATGGTGGGAATCGGGCCACGATCTTGAACGTCGACCTGAGATAGCCGACGTGGTCGATGCACTGTTCGAGCGAACCATGACGCCGGTGCATCACTAAAAGTGGCGGAGAGAGGGGGATTCGAACCCCCGGAACGCTCTCGCGCTCAACGGTTTTCAAGACCGCCGCATTCAACCGCTCTGCCATCTCTCCGTGAGTCGTAATGATAGCATCGTTTTGAATTTGCAACAGGGAAGGCGAACGATGACGATCACCGAAATCGACGAGAAGTTCATGCGTGAGGCGCTGGCGGAGGCGCGCGCCGCCGCGGCGGTGGGCGAGGTGCCCATCGGAGCCGTAGTGGTGCGCGCGGGCGAGATTGTCGCGCGGGCGCATAATCGTCGCGAGCTCGATCAGGATCCTTCGGCTCATGCCGAGTTTGCGGCCCTGTGCGCTGCCGCTCGGTCGCTCGGTCGCTGGCGCCTTTCCGATTGCACGGTCTACGTGACGCTCGAGCCCTGCTGCATGTGTGCGGGGCTTATGGTTAACGCGCGCGTGGGGCGCTGCGTGTATGGCGCGAGTGATGCCAAGGCGGGCGCGCTGGGTTCGCTGTATGACCTGAATGCCGATTCGCGCCTGAATCATCGGTTTAACGTGACGGCTGGGGTCCTGGCGGATGAATGCCGCGAGCTGCTGAGTAGCTATTTTGGCGGTCTGCGCGGAGCGGGCGGCACTGATTGCGGTTGTGGGGCCGATCTTGAGGCGCATGCCGCTCACGCCGCAGCGCTTGCAGGTGCCGGTGAGGATGCTGACACGGCGGTTGACTTTGGTCCTGCGTGCCGCCGGCCCCGCCGCGTGCTGCTGGCAATTGACTCCTTTAAGGGCAGCGTTTCGAGCGCGCAGGCGGAGGCAGCGGTTGCCGAGGGCGTGCGCCGCGTTTGGCCCGATGCCGAGCTGAACGCTTTGCCGCTGGCAGATGGTGGCGAGGGAACGCTCGACGCCGTTGCCGCGCGTGGTGGCGAGCTCTCGACCTGCGAGGTGGCAGGTCCCTTTGGTGAACCCGTGTCTGCCCGGATGCTGGTAGATGCCGAGCGCGAGTCCGCGGTCATCGAGATGGCCGAGGCGGCTGGCATTGGGTATTCGCCTTGCACGGAGTCGTCGGCGCTGGCTGCTACAACCTATGGCGTGGGCGAGCTGATGCTCCGTGCGGTTCGTGCCGGGGCAAAGACTATCTATATTGGCTTGGGCGGCAGCGCCACCAACGATGGTGGCGCCGGTATGCTGCAGGCGCTGGGCGCGCGTGTGGTCGATGATCGGGGCTGCGATATCGCCCCCGGTCTTGCCGGCCTTGAGCGGGTGGCGAGCGTTGATTTGGCGCCAGCGCTGCAGGCTTTGGATGGCGCTCGTATCGTTGTGCTTTCGGATGTCGAGAATCCGCTCGTGGGGCGTCGGGGCGCATTAGCGGTGTTTGGCGGGCAGAAAGGCTTGCCGACGGGTGACGCCGAGGCGCTGAGCAGGTGCGACAGCTGGATGGTCGGCTACGGTCGTCTACTCGATACGGCAATTGTCGAGGCTCGGGCCCAGGGGTTGTTGCGCACACCCGAGGGCGCACGGACATTTGGCTCGGTGCTCGGCGTGCCCGGCGCGGGCGCTGCCGGTGGCTTGGGCGCGGCGTTGCTGGCACTCGGTGCGGAGCTACACTCGGGTGTGGAGACGGTGCTCGATCTCGTGGGGTTTGACGAGCGCGTGCGCGATGTCGACCTGGTCATAACGGGCGAGGGCAATATGGACGAGCAATCCGCCGCCGGCAAAGCGCCGGTGGGTGTGGCTCGCCGCGCCAAGCGATATGGCAAGCCGTTGGTCGCCGTCGTGGGCGGTCGCGCTGTCAACCTGGATGCGGTATATGGGCAGGGTATTGACTTGGTTTTGCCGATCTGCCGCAAGCCCATGGACCTGGAGCGGGCACTCGATTCGCAAGAAGCCACAACCAACCTCATCTGCGCCGGTGAAGCAGCCGCCCAAGCCTACGACCTCGGCCGTGTCTAAAACCTATCTCTCTATAAGTTGCGGTGAAATACGGAGTGTTTTTGCCTTTAAGGGGCCAATTCAGTCCGTATTCCACCGCAACTTCGTGAATGGTCATCCGAGGCTGGCCGCCTTGTGCCTTGGGTCGGACCGTCCGCCACAAAATGCGGCCATCTACTACGTTTAACCGGCCGCCCTCGACCATCTCGGAATTTGCAAAAATGAAACCGCAGGTAGAGAGCTTGCCGGTTTTCGAAAAAGCCGGCTATGGTTGACCCCTGCGGCCTAAACGTAGTAGATAGGCCACTTTCGTGGCACAGCGTCAGACCAGTCTTTTTGGAACGGGGTGATTTTGACTACTTGCCGATCCGATTGCCCGAGTAGTCAAAAAAGCCTCGTCCCAAATTAGCTACCTTGCCCCATCGGGCGGGAGCGGGTAAGATATATCGAGCGCCTAGCGCGTTCGATGGGTTCGGATGACGACATGTTCCGAATCTGGTCAGGTCCGGAAGGAAGCAGCCATAAGGAGCCTCTGTCGGGCATCCGAATCCATCGAGCGCACGGGCTTTCTTTTTGCGCGGTTTTACCAAACCGCGCAATGCTCGACGCTGCGCGCCACCCAGAGCGACAATTTGTCATTCAAAAGGCAAGGCATGACCAGAAGGTCTATGCCTTGCCTTTTTCATGCCAACTTGTTCGCTCTGGGTGGCGCTCGCCGGCTTTGCCAAAACATAGGCGGCCACGTGGTCCGGGCGTGATGGAGTGGTGTCTCGCTGGTCCTCGGCTTTGCCTGCGGAATCGCTCGACTACCAAACGCCCTGCCGGCACTCGCGGGTAGCCGACCAAAACCGCCTGAAGGGTCACATTTATCTGATAATTGAATCCCTGGCGTTATGTCGCTTGCTAACTGCGCCAAAACAGTGACGGTTTTTACCACCGCTCAAGACTCTTCTGTAACGAGTTGCTTACGCATCTTCAGGGTTCGCCGTACTATCATGAATCAGATTGAAGAGAGATGATGATAGGGAGCGCCTTTTTATGATTGAGCTGCTCAGGCGTTTTGGTGGCAAGTTTCGCCGGTGTATGGTGATTGGCCCTGCGTGCAAGCTGATCGAAGTGATCTTTGACCTGCTAACGCCGCTGGTGATTGCCCAGATGATCGATAAGGGCATCGGCGCGCACGATGTGAACGCCGTCGTCCACTACGGCATGGTGCTCGCCGCCATGGCCGTGATTGGCATCTCGTTTACGCTCGTCTGCCAAAAGATGGCGGCGCTCACCTCGCAGGGCATGGGTACTGACATTCGCGGCGCGCTCTACCAGCACATCAACAAGCTGAGCTATGCTGAGCTCGATCGCTTTGGCACGCCGTCGCTCATCACGCGCATCACCAACGACGTCAACCAGGTGCAGCTCGCCGTGGCGCTGGGCGTGCGTATGCTCATCCGCTGGCCTTTCCTGGCGGTGGGCTCCATGGTCGCGGCCCTCGCTATCGACCTTAAGCTCGGCATGATTTTTTTGATTTGCACGCCCGCCATCGGCCTGGTGTTTTGGTTTGTCATGGCGCGCTGCATCCCGTACTACAAGCAGCTGCAGGCAAAGCTCGATCGCATCGCACTCATCTGTCGCGAGGGGCTTTCGGGCGCCCGCGTGGTCCGAGCCTTTGTGCGCGAGGATCACGAGCGCGAGCGTTTTGCCCAGGCAGCCGATGACCAGGCGCATACCGCCATCGCGGTGGGCAAGCTCTCGTCGATTCTTAATCCCGTCACGTTTTTGGTGATGAACCTGGGCGTGTGCGCCATCCTGTGGGTGGGCGGCGTCCAGGTCAACGTGGGCGAGCTCACGCAGGGCCAGGTCATGGCGTTCGTCAACTACATGACGCAGACCCTGACCTCCATCGTGTATGTCGCCAACCTGGTCGTGGTCTTTACCAAGGCGAGCGCCAGCGCGTCGCGTCTCAACGAGGTGCTCAATTGCGAGCCGAGCATTACCGACGAGGGCAACCAGCCGGTTGCGCTGCCCGAGCCGAGCGCGATGGGCAACGCTGTTCCGGTTCCCGCGCTGAGCTTCGGCCATGCGAGCTTCTCCTTTGGCGCGGGCGCCGCCAACGCCGTCAACGATGTGACGCTGGAGCTGCCGCTGGGCAAGACGCTCGGCATTATCGGCGGCACGGGCAGCGGCAAGTCCACGCTCGTCTCGCTTATCCCGCGCCTGTACGATGCGGGCACCGGCAGCGTGAGCGTGATGGGCGCCGACGTGCGCACCTGGCCGCTCGATCAGCTGCGCCATGTGGTCGCGACCGTCCCGCAACGCGCGTCGCTGGTGAGCGGCACCATCCGCAGCAACCTGACCTGGCGCGACGAGGCGGCAACCGACGAGGATCTCTGGGCGGCGCTCGACATGGCGCAGGCGAGCGAGTTCGTGCGCAACAAGCCGCAGGGGCTCGATGCCCCGGTCGAGGCGGGCGGTAAGAACTTCAGCGGTGGCCAACGCCAGCGCTTGACCATCGCGCGCGCCCTGGTGGGCTCGCCACAGGTCCTGATCATGGACGACTCCGCCTCGGCGCTCGACTTTAAGACTGATGCGGCGCTTCGCCGTGCCATTCGCGAGCGCAGCATGCGCGGTGCCGCCGAGGGCGGGCTACCGCTCACGACGGTGATTGTGAGCCAGCGCGTCTCGACCGTGCGCGACGCCGATATGATCTGCGTACTCGACCACGGCTCGGTTGCGGGCCTGGGCACGCACGATGAGCTGTACACGACCTGCCAGCTCTATCGCGAGATTTGCCAGTCGCAGCTGCGCCGCGAGGAACTCGAGGGCCAGCAGGGGAGCACGACGCCCGCGTCCATCCCAGGCGCCGCGTGCGCCCTGGCATCCACTTGCGCAAAGGAGGGCTGCTAAATGAATCCGTACACTTCTTCCGGCTCGGTCGCCACGATGACCGCCAACGTGTCTGGCAACGATAGCCTCAACGACCTGGGCGACGGTCCGCGCCAACCCGGCGACCCCGAGCGCTACCCCGTGGGCGCGGTAACTCGCCGCCTGCTGGGCTACGTCCGTCCGCATCGCATTTCGTTTACGGCGTCGTTTGTGAGCGCTGCCATCTCGGTGATCTTACAACTCTATACGCCCATCCTCATCGGCGAGGGCATCGACCTCATCGTTGCCGCCGGGCAGGTGGACTTTGACGCGCTGCTGCCGCTCGTTACCAAGCTTGCGATTGTCGTGGTGGGCGCGGCGGCCTTCCAGTGGCTGCAGGGCTGCTGCGTCAACCGCCTGTCCTACGAGACGGTGCGCGACATGCGGGTGGAGGCAAGCGACAAGCTCAGCCGTATGCCGCTCAGCTTTATCGACAGCCACGCCCACGGCGACCTTATGAGCCGCGTGGTCAACGACGTCGATCAGGTGGGCGACGGTCTGCTGCAGGGCTTCACGCAGCTCTTCACCGGTGTTATTACCATCGTGGGCACGCTCGCGTTTATGCTCTCCATCAACCTGACCATGACGCTCGTGGTGGTGCTCGTCACGCCGCTTTCCATTTTTGCAGCCGGTGCTATTGCCAAGCTCTCCAACAAAAGCTTTACGGCACAGCAGCGTATTCAAGGGCAGCTCGGTGGTCATATCGAGGAGTACGTAGGCGAGCAAAAGCTTGTCGACGCCTTTGCCTATGGTCCCAACGCCCAGCAGCGCTTCGATGCCCTCAACGCTGAGCTCTACACCGCGGGCGAGCGTGCGCAGTTTATGGGTTCGCTCTCCAACCCCGGCACGCGCTTTATCAATAACATCATCTATGCCGTGGTCGCTGTGATCGGCTGCGTGGGCGTGATCACGGGCGTGCCCGCGGCGCTTACGGTGGGCGGCGTGCAGATTTTCCTGTCCTATGCCAACCAGTACACCAAGCCGTTCAACGAGGTCACCAACGTCATTACGCAGATCCAGACCGCGTACGCCTCGGCGCGCCGCATGTTTGCGCTGCTCGATGCGCGCGAGCAGGAGCCCGATGCGACGGATGCCGCGGAGCTTGCCGCCCCGAAGGGCGAGGTCGCCTTTGAACATGTGGACTTTAGCTACGTTCACGACCGCAAGCTGCTGCAGGACATTTGCATCGAGGCCAAGCCCGGCATGCGCTTTGCCCTCGTTGGTCCCACGGGCTGCGGCAAGACGACGCTCATCAATTTGCTGCTGCGCTTTTACGATATCGATGCCGGTCGCATTGCGGTCGATGGCCGGTCTTCGCGTGACTACACGCGCGCAAGCCTGCGCCGCGTCTTTGGCATGGTGCTGCAGGACACCTGGCTGTTCGAGGGCACGGTGGCCGAAAACATTGCCTACGGTTGCCCCGATGCCACGCGCGAGCAGATTGTCGAGGCCGCCAAGCGCGCGCACGCGCACAAGTTTATCGTGCAGCTGCCAGGCGGCTACGATACGGTGATCGGCGAGGACGGCGGCACGTTTAGCCAAGGTCAAAAACAGCTGCTGTGCATCGCGCGCGTCATGCTCACCGATCCGGCGATTCTGCTGCTGGACGAGGCAACGTCGAGCATCGATACGCGTACCGAGCTGCAGGTGCAGGCGGCATTCGACGAGCTCATGGCTGGCCGCACGAGCTTTGTCGTGGCACACCGCCTGTCGACGATTCGCAACGCCGATTGCATCTTGGTAATGCGCGATGGCGAGATTATCGAGCGCGGCACGCACGACGAGCTGCTGGCGGCTGACGGCTTCTATGCCGAGCTTTATCGTAGCCAGTTTGCCCAGTAGGGCCCAGTAGGGGCTGCCGATTAGCGGCAGATGGTTTACATCTGCGTCGTTAGTACTAAGATATGCTTTTAATAAATTGCATTAGTGGCTATAGTTTTGGGGGAAACGAGGCAACGTGACTATGACGTGCGCTTTGGTGGTTAACAGCAAGAGCGGTAATACCAGGATGGTTTCGGGCGCGATCAAGCGCGCTCTGCAGGCTGCGGGCGTTGAGTTTGTCCATGCCGCGGCGTTGAGCGACGATGCGGATGCAGATCAGGTTGCGCTCGAGGCGCAGGGCGCCTGCGCGGCCGACACGGTGCTCGTCGGTTTTTGGTGCGACAAGGGCGCGTGCACGCCTTCGGTCGCGGCGTTGCTCTCTGCCTTGCACGGCAAGCGCGTGTTCCTGTTTGGCACCTGCGGCTTTGGGGCCGACCAGAGCTATTACCAGCAGATTGTCGACCGCGTAACTTCCAATCTGGCCGAGGATGCCGAGCTTGCGGGCTGGGCGATGTGCCAGGGCAAGATGGGCCCCGCGGTCAAGCAGCGCTACGAGGCCATGCTTGAGCAAGATCCCGACAATGCACGCGCTAAGTTGCTGCTCGACAACTGGGTTGCCGCGAAGGACCACCCCACCAAGGAGGACCTGGACAACATGGCCGTAGTCGCAAAGAAGGCCGTGCTGGGAGAGTAGCTTCGCCGTTCGCGGTCCTTCGTGCAAAACAATACAAATGTGAAAGCCTCGAGATTCTCGGGGCTTTTTTCATGACACGAGGGCGCCCCTTTATTGATGGAAGGCCTAATAAGCTGATTGTTCTATGCCCGGATGTGTGCGGAGTGGGATGGGATTTCCGGATGGGTGGGGTTGCGGAAGCTGCGTCCCGGAATTTGCCTTTGGAATGGGATGCGGTTTCCCGGTGAAGGGCTCTGTGGAAACTACATCCCAGCATTCGGTCGAGAAATGGGATGTAGTTTCCGGTTGAGGGTCTTGGCGGAAAGTGCGACCCGGAATTTGTGATCGAAGCGGGATACGGCTTCCCAACGGGGCCACAAGCGGAAGCCGCATCCCACTCCGGACGGGAATTCTGGGACACGGTTTTCAGAGGGTTATGGGCTGCGAACTACATGAGGTTGTCATAAAAACTCTAGTAAAAGGGGTCGGAAATAAATGGCGCTTCCAGCAGTTTGTTTTAATGTGGGGGGGGGTACCATTATTTTAGTTTCGCAAAAAAATGATCCCTCTATGGGGAAGTTGCGTAGGGGGTTAGTCACAGATATTGGATAAAACAGACTAATTTGGTGATAAATGACCACTTACGCCAAAATAGGTAGCATTTAGCGACAAAACATTGAAAAATGTGTAGCACATCGCTATGTTTTTATTACGAAAAGATTCCAAATTGGCTTATTTCGGACTCACTTTTCAAGCGCCTTGCGGTTCCTGTTGAAACTTGCTGACCTTTGGATGGGTCGAATAGGTCCTCAAGGGGGATGAATTATCACTTTGGCTGCGCGTAGACTCAAACGATTTATTGCACTTTTGAGTAGCTTGGCGTTCGCGCTTGTCATAGCCCTTGCCGTTGTTTCTTTTGTGCCTCGCGCATTTGGATACATGCCCTTTGCTGTGCTTTCGGGCTCTATGGAACCCGATCTTCCCGTTGGCTCCATGGTGTTTGTCCGCCAGGTTGAGCCAACGGATATTACCGTGGGCGACAATGCAACCTTTTACCGATCGGACGGCGCCGTGGTGACGCACCAGGTGTACGAGATCGACCCTGCCGCGCAGACGATCGGCACGCAGGGAATCGCAAACAAAAATGCAGATGGAACCATCATGCACGATGCCGAGCAGACGCCTTTTTCACGCGTGATCGGCACTGTCTCTTTTTGTGTCCCTTACCTGGGCTTCGTTAACGCATATTGCACGACGATGCCCGGTTTGCTTGTTGTGGTGGCCGTTCTGGCGCTGCTGGTCGCGGCGTCGATAGTGCTCGATCGGGTGGTTCCCGACGAGCCTGCGGGCAAGCATGCCCGCGCGCATGCGAGGGAGCGGCGTTCATAGCGGCAGGGGAGAGGTGTCGGCAACGGCAAGGGCCGTTGCCGGGGAAGTCGATTTTCGAAAGGAAGAGAACGATGGAAAACAAGAAGAAAAAGCGCTACGGCATCATTGCCGCCCTGCTGCTGTTGGTGATGGCCGCCGGTGTGGGTACCTATGCATGGCTGACGGCGCAGGAGCACATTGACAACGTGTTCACGGTGGGTAGCTTTGGCCACCCGGAAAACAAGCCTGATCCGACCGATCCCGAGAAACCGGACCCCGATAATCCGAACACTGAAAAGGCCTACCTGTTCGAGACCCAGTGGGTTGCCAACTCCAAGATGGTTCCTGGCGCCACTGTGGCCAAGAACCCCAATGTCGGCATCAAGGCTGGCTCTGATGATGCATACGTATTCATTTACGTAAAGAATGCCATCGTCAAGCCTGGCACCAGCCTTGAAAAGACCCCGTACTTTACGCTCAAAAATACGAATTGGAAGCCCGTTGAGGGTCAAGTCAAGACCAACCAATCTGACAACTCTGGCAACCAGTACGTGAGCGGTCTGTTTATGTACTCCAAGAACTCTGCCGCAGAGAACCTGCCTGCAAAGCTCGAAGCCAACAAAGCAGAGCAGGACGTTTATACCGATGAGCTTTTCACTGCCGTGACGATTCCCTCTGCCATGAACAACACCGATGTTGTCGAGACTACTACTGACCCGAAACAGGCTCCCACGATGACGGTCTCTGCCTACATCTTTGGCGCGGGCCAGAATGGCACCGAGCAGGGTGAAAATGCTGACGCGCAGAATGCCCTTAAGCAGGCCAAGGAATGGGCTAAGACTCAGGCTCAGGCTTAATCCCCCCACTGAGATCCCGGCCCGCCCCCACCCCTATATTCGGGCTGGGATCTCGGTCCCCCTTTTTATCGACGATTGGCGAACGTAATGCTCAACAATCTTTCCGACAATCAGAAACGCACCTTGGCGCTTGCCGCGATTGCGCTGTTGGCCCTGGCGTGCATGTGTGGCACGCTGGCTTTTACCGTTGATATGGTTCCGGCGAACAACGTCCTATCGTTTGGCAGCGTGAAGGTACGAGTCTGCGAATACACCCTCAACGAGCGGGGCGAGGAGATTCCGTTTGAGGCCAACGAGCGCGGGGACTATCCCGACACCAAGGCCGGGGGCTCTGACATCAGCCGCATTGTACGCGTGGAGAACGCCGGCGCGCAGCCTGAGTACGTTCGCGCTCGTCTACGCATGACGTCAGTGGCACCCGACGGTTCGAGTGCGGATGCCTCGGGCAGCGTTGCGTTTCATGTGAACGCGGACGAGGGGTCCCCGTGGATCGACGGCGGCGATGGGTGGTACTACTACCGTGGATTGGCCGGGCGTGGCGGCATGCTCGACCCCGGCGCCATGACGGAAAGCCTTATGGACTCGCTGCGATTTGTGGGCGACTACCACGATGCCGCGCGCGGCGGCTCATTCAAGCTCGATATCGATGTTCAGGCCGTGCAGGCCAAAAACCAGCAGACAAGCGATACCGCCCTCGACGTACTTGACGTTGTGGGTTGGCCGGAGGCGAACTAGCCTATGAAGATCAAGAATATGAACCGGGGTATGCTTAGCAGGCTGGTTGCCGTCGCAGCGATTGCCCTTTGCTGCGTTATGGCGCTGCCAACGGTGGTGCATGCCGAGGATGTGCCCGAGGCCAAAATCGAATTCCACATCAAAAACGAGGCTGACTTTTTGTCGTGTGTGGCGCTGTCGCGCGAGCGCGATACGTCCGGCTGGCACGTTTATCTCGATAACGACATTGAGCTCGACAGCGACGACATGAAAACCATCGTTGCAGACACCGTTAAGCATCTGTCGTTTGGCAACAAGGAGCATCCGTTTAAGGGCGTGTTCGATGGTCAAAACCACGCCGTTGAGGGCCTGAACTACGATAAAGACGCTTTTGACCCCGAGCGCGATACGGGATTTTTTGCCGAGACCAACGGCGCCACCATCAAAAACTTCCTGGTCAAGGACGCCAACGTGTGGGCGGACTTCCGCGGTGGCATTATCGTGGGCAAGGCCGTCAAAACGCGTTTCGAAAACGTTATGGTCATGGAGAGCACGCTGCACGTGACCTGCGCCAACAATGCTCTCAACCTCATTACCAACGCAGGCTTTGAGGGCGGTCTCATCGCCGGCGAGCTCGACGGCTGTACCCTCTATAACTGCGAGGTACGTGGTGGCCGCGCCGTTAACAACACGACCTCGGGCGTGCAGGCGCTCGGCGGTGAGGGTCTGTATATGGCGGCGTTTGCCGGCTACGTTACAAATTCGACGATTGAGTACTGCCGCGTTACGCCTACGCGCAAAGATGATGGCTCGATTGGCATGACCGACGTCACCAATAAGTACGACGTGGCCATTGGCGCCCTGGGCGGCAACAACGTGTACGCCTCGGGTTTTGTGGGCTGCATGGCGGGCGAGGCCAAGATTATCGACTGCTTCTCGACGGCGCAGTGCTACAGCTATGCCGCGTCATATGTGGGCGTCGTCGCCGTGACGCGTGCGTGGACGGGTGGCTTGGCGGGTCGTATTCTAACCGAAAAGGGCAACGAGCTCGTTCGAAGCCATTTTGCGGGTGACTTGAGCTCGCGTCAGTACAATCCCATCGCCGTGATCCCCATCATTCAAAACGATGTGAACCTGGGCGGTATTGCCGCGCGTGCCAACAAGGATGATGCCACGGTCACCGAGTGCTACTTTAAGCCGAGCGTGAGCCTAAAAGGCAGCAGCCAGGGTACCGCGGCTAAGAAAAAGATCCCCTCTTTTGGCGGCGACGGTACCACCAAGGGCGACAGCTATGGTCCATGGGACGACGAGCGCTACACCACGCGCGAGCTGTGGGAAGAGCACGACTACGACTTCTGTGCCGGCACCATGCGCTCGACTGCTAACGACGGGACCCTGGATGGCCCGCACCCCAATGAGTGGGCGATGGATTACAAGCTGAATATTCCTGTGCATGGCCAGAGCGTTAAGGCGACGATCGATTTTCCCGGTGCGGGTACCGCGACAATTACGGCAACCAAACTCGGTATTGATCAAGCGACCTCGGATCCGTACGCCTTTGCCGTGAGCGCCGTGCTGGCGGGAACGGCCCAGGGCTTGGCCCAGGGCGATACATCGGTGACGTTTAGGCAGGATACCTCCGCAAAGCCCAAGGGCTTGACCGATGCCAACGGCGGTTATCGCTTCATGGGCTGGTTCCGCGAGTCCGGAGTCAATGTGAACCGTATCGATGCCGATAACGCCTGGTTTAACGGCAAGACCGATGCCGATGCCGTTAAGGCTGGCAAGCAGGTCCAGAAGAACGAAGCGCACGAGATAACGTCGACCTATACCGCCGATAACGCGAAGGGGGCCGAGGCCTTTAAGGGCAACGACCTGTTTATTGCTTCGTACGAGGCGCAGGTACTGTTCTATAACGTCAAGGGCGAGACGCTCGCGTGGCAGAGCGGCGAGGAGCACGACAAGTCGACGGACTGGTACCGCTATGGCGTCGGTTTAACGCCGGCTGCCCCTGCGGACCGCGGCACTCTTTCCGCCAGCGCCACCTTTATCGGTTGGACGACGCAGCCGAGTGGCGAGGCCGGGATGCATGGCGGTTACGCGGCCATCACCTCGCCTAAGCTTGCCGAGCTAAAAAACGCCGGTGCGTTCTATCCTGCCGGCACCGAGATCACTGTGCTTGGTCCTACCGATTTTTATCCGGTGTACACCGACTATGTGTCGAACATCATGACGGTGTTTGAGGGCAATGAGCAGGATGCAACCGACGATCAGACTCGGCGCGACGGTGTGGGCAAAACTGACGTTAAGGTTGAGACTGCCGAGGATGGCACAAGCGCGTATACCGTACGGGTGCTCGACGTATCCGGTAAAGCTATATCCGAGGAGGGCCAGCTGCCCGACGGCTATCGTTTCCTGGGTTGGTATGAAAACAAGGGAACCGAGGATGCCCCGCTCGAGGTGCGCGTAAGCCGCGACCCCAGCTATACGCTCCCCGCCGATGTCGATTTAACCGCGCCGCATACCTACATCGCCCGCTTTGAGTACCGAGTGGATTATTACGTTCGGGCTTATACCAACCATGAGTTTACGGACAGCAAGCTACTTTGTTCCGTTTGGAATCGCTATCAAACGCCCTTTGAGGAAAACGTCGGTAGTACCTTCGTGCGTGAAAACGTCGTCCACTGGGGCCCGGAGCATGTTGACCACGGTATAAAGGATAGTTATGAAACGTGTGGCACGCGCTTCACGAAGGAAACCCTTGTCGTGAGTCCCCTTAACGCGTACTCGCACAACGTTAAAAACGATACGGGAGCCGATACTCTAAAAAACCTCTATGCCGATACCGATTTTCCAGGCGCTGCAACGCTAAGCGATACTTGGACTTCGGCTTCGCTGAACGTAACGGTCAAACCGGTGAATGATCGCTATCGCCTGAATTTCTGGACGCTTGAGCGCGATGGTGAATATTGGACATATGTGAAAAATCCCATCGAGAGCATGGTGCGTACAGATAAGAAGTACTACGTTCGCGCGATGATTACCACGGACGTTAATTTCTACAACAAGGGCGATAATGTCGTGAGGACTGCCACGCGGCGCTATGAGAGTAACTTGCTGCAGACCAAGGTGAACGGGGCGGATCCGACGTTCACGTATTACTACCCGCATGTTAATAAGTCGGTTAAAGTGGCCGAAAAGCCAGAAGATGGTGAGAAGGGATCGTATGAGAGCCCCCTGACCCTCGAAGCTTCCCCGACCGATGCCGACATGGCCGTGCCGGGCTATAAGTTCCTGGGCTGGATTTCGACCGCCGAGGTTCAGAAGGATTCTGACGTCTGGAAGTATATCTACGACGTCGCCGGCGACTCCTATGTGACGAGTGATCCGGATAAGGCAGAGCCGTATCTGGCGACCGACGAGTCCAAGGTCACCCAGTGGCAGGATGCCTATCCCGTCTACGCAAAGTACGACGTCAGCTACACCACCAACCTGCATCGCGCAGGTTTTGAGGGTACGGACAAGGTCAATGTGCCTAGCTACAACATCGCTCCCGTTATCAACGCGGACACCAATCCTGCTACGGCAACGGTGACCCCTGACGTTACGACGCCGGTTTATAAAGCAGGCGGTGAGCTGTATAAGTTGCAGAAGGTTGAGATCGAGCTTCCGAACGGCGAGATCAAGACGCTTCCCTACGATGTGGAGCATGGTACTTGCTCTTATCCGGTGGAACCTGGCGGAGCCTATACATTCGTGGCGTACTATTCGCCGTTGGCGGTTGTGTACCATCTCAATGCCAGGGATGTGGACGGTAAGGTAGCCCAGCAGGGCGATTCTCTCGGCAGCCTTAAGGACGGCATCCCGCTGCCAACGTATAACGTCGGCGATATCGATGCTGCAACAAACGCATACAATGCCTTCGTGGGCTGGACGGAAACTAAGCCGGTAGCTGGCAACGGTTATGTCGTTTGGTCGGACGACGTTTCCATGGTGAATAAAAGCACCGTGGTCAAGGCCCCCATGGAGTTGTATCCGGTCTACCGCGCCAGCGCGGTGCGTGTTCAATCGAATATCGATGCCAATCTGGATGACCCCGGTTCTGTGCGTTATCTTTCGCGGACCGACTCTGGTGATCAAATTTCGCTGGAGGTAAAAGCTGCAACTGAGGTTGTCGGCAAGGATGGCACCAAGTACGACTTTGTCTGCTGGTCGCGTGACTATGAATCCGATAACAAGTACACCCTGATGACCGGTGACGACAAGTATCCCCTCGAGGGCAATGAGCCCTTTAAGAGCGCGATGTACACTGCGGTGTACAAGATTGCGCCGCATAAGGTGCGCTATCACGGTGTCGACGGGTCGGTTCTCTTTACGGCGACGGTCGACTCGGGCGACGAGCGTGCGCAGGACGGCAAGTCCGGCTTCGTCTATACGGTTGATGTTCCCAAAATGGATGAGAACGGCCGCCCCGTCTATGACAACAGCGGGAATCCCATGATGGAGCAAAAGTCCGTGGCATACGACCCGGACGCCCATTCCAAGATCGTCGCGCTGCTCGATGAGCGTGCGGCCGCCAATGGCGATATACGTGAGCTCTTCTTGGAGTGGCGATATGTGGGCGCCGATGGTGATACGAAGCCTTGGGATGTGTTTAAGGACGAGCCAATTAAGGGCGACATGGACCTGTATCCCGTTACATATCGCGTGGTTGCCAAAGATACGTCTGATCCCGCGAAGTCCGAAACCATGACCGCCCAGCTTAAGTGGCTGCTCGATCCCGCCGCCGCCAACACCGTCGATGACAGTGCCGACAAGGCGCCGTTTAAGGTCTGCTTTGCCAAGCCGTTTATGGGAACGCGGCTGACCGTTACGGTAATGCGGGCAAGCTACGGGCCTGGTACAGAGGGTGTTTCTGTGGCGGAAGAGCCCGTAAACGGCAAGTTTGTCTCGCTCTACAGCCTTGGTTCGGGTGACGGCTCGTTCGACCTGGCCAACCGTCTGGAGTCCAAGAAGACGGGCGAGGGCGATCAGGGCCCCGGCAAAGCCGTGTTCAACTTTGCCCAGACTCATGCGCTGACGATCGTTAAAAAGACGACCGATGCCAGCGCTATGGGGCAAACGTTCCGCTTTAAGGTAACGCGAAAGATGTCGCAGGATTCTCCTGCCGAGACGCGCATGGTCGAGGTGAAAGTTAGCGAGCAGCGCGACGAAAACGGTGAAACTTGCTATGTCGGCAGCGTGCAGTTCGCCGCTCCGGCTGGCATCTATACCGTCGAGGAAGATACGGCTTGGGCATGGCGCTACCAGGGTGAGCTGAGCACGCCGGGCAAGGCGCCCGGTAAAACTGCCGAGCTGACGATTTCGTCTGCATCGAGCGCGAACGATGCCACGTTCACCTGCACGAACACGCGTGTGAACGACAAATGGATCGACGGCAGCGATCGTGCCCATAACGTTTGGAGCAACGGCAACGTAGCAAAGAAGGAGGATTAGCATGTCCAAGCGCAAGCGCATCATCGCCTTGCTGGTGGGGGTTATCCTCCTGGCCGGTACGGCAGGCACGTTGGCCTGGCTTTCGGTTACGGGCGTGCTGGTCAACCAGTTCGGCATCGGATCGGTGACGCCATCGGTTCAGGAAACGCTCAACGGCAAAGTGAAAAGCGATGTCAAGGCGAAGAACACGGGTACTGCGCCCGCCTATATTCGTGCTGCAGTGGATATCTACTGGCAGGACCAGGATGGCGCACGCCTGTGGGATGAGCCAGTTGCCGGCACCGACTACGTCATTGACTGGGGCAGTGTGTCCAAGGCATCTGCTTCCAACACCGCCTCGTCTTGGGTTGTCGCGTCCGACGGGTACTACTACTGGACGTCTCCCGTTGCTCCGATGGGCAAAACCGATGTGCTCATCAAGAGCGTGACTGAGCAGAAGGCAGATGGGAAGAACCTGGTCGTTGACATTTCGACCCAAGCAATTCAATCCACGCCCGACGATGCAGTTGCAGAGGCATGGGGCTGTACAGTCAAGGATGGCGTGCTGGTGCCGCCGCATGGAGGTGCGTAGGTATGGCTTCTCCGATTCGTAAAGACGTTGTGTGTTCCTTGCGCTGCGTGATGGCGGCAATCGTCTGCCTTATCGCGCTTGCCGTTCCTGCACGTGCGTTTGCTGACGTTCCCACGATTGCCTATGACGGAAATGCACGCCAGCTAACGGTATCGGGAGCGACGGACTCCTCGGGGGAGCCCGATCTGTTTCCAGCCTTTAAAGATCTAATGCCCGGCGATGTACGCGAGCAACAGATTGGGGTTCGTACCACGGGTGTAAAGTCCCAGGTACGTGTGTTTGTGCGGGCTGTTGTCGATCACGAGACGGCACATCTGCTATCGCCCATCACCTTAACGGCGACTGTGGGCGATGCCTCTGCAGGTTGGCTCCAGACAGGAACACCGGGCAGCGTGTTCGCCTATCCCACGCAAATCGCCACGTTTACGAGCGATGACAGCACGGTGCTTAATCTGCAGCTAAGCGTTCCGACGTCGGTGGGCAACGAGCTTGCCGACGCAAACAAGACCATTCGCTGGGAGATTACCGCCGAGGACGATGGCGAGAAGATTCCCGTGCAGTCTGCTGACAGCAAGAAGCCCGGCTTGCTTGGTCTGGCGGCAACGGGCGACAACACGCTCACGTTGCTTTTAGTTTTGCTAACTCTTGCCAGCATCGCTTTTATAGCCGCGCTACTTTTGTCCCGGAGGGATAAGTACTAGGTCCATCTTCTAAACGCAACGCCCTCCCGGGCGGCTGGCACGAAGTTCCCTGCTCTACAGTCCTGCGCAAGACGAAGGCCACATTAAGTGGCCTTCTTTGCGTGCGGAACTCGCGATGAACTTCGAGCCCGCCGCTCGGGAGGGTGTCTCTTTATTGATAGAAGGCCTAATAAGCTGATGATTTTATGCCTGGATGTATTCGGAGTGGGACGGGCTTTCCGGATGGGCGGTGTTTCGGAAAGTGTGTCCCAGAATCGGCGCTCAGAGTGGTCCCCACTTTCCGGTTGATGTCTTGTCCGGAAACTATGTCCCGGAATTAAGGCTTGGAATGGGATGCACTTTCCGGTTGAGAGCCTTAGCGGAAAGTGCGACCCGGAATTTACTCTTGAAGTGGGATGCGCTTTCCCAACAGGCCCTCAAGCGGAAACTGCGTCCCATTCCGAAGGCAGATTCCGGGACACACTTTCCGAATACAAAGAAGGCCACTTAATGTGGCCTCCGTCTTGCGCAGGACTGTCCGAGCAGGGAACCTTATATGCCTCCGCCCGGACAGACGTTTCAGTTATGAGCGACCCGCTACTTGATCTTCGTCGTGCCCGGTGCCAGGTTGGGGTCGGTCTCGTTGGCCTCGGTCTGGAAGTGCTCGGTATACACGTTCTTGCCGTCGCGGAACATCTCGTAATACTGCATCTTGGCGTAATCCTCGCGCGCCTTGGTGGCGGCTGCGGCAGCGGCGTCGTCACCGGTGACGTTGGAGGAGAGCGCCCAGCGCAGGCTGGCGTCCTCGTAGCCGACCGAGTTGATGGCGGGCAGCGACTTGCGCAGCGTCATGTGCGCCTTCTGGTAGTCGGACAGCGGTGCGCCGATCAACTGCATAAGCTGCGTGGACAGGTAGTTGGTGGACAAGTCGTCGACCTCGCTTGTCTGGTCGCAGCCGGCAACGTCGTAGTTGGCCCAGATGATGTAGTCGGTCTGCCACAGACGCTCCTGGTGCGTGGCGTCGTCCTCGTTGGTAAACCACTTGTCATTGAACTTGGACGGGAAGAACGGCTGATGGTCGCCCCAGAACACCACGACCACCTTGCGGTCAAGCCTGCTCAAGGCGTTAAGGAAGTAGCGCAGCGCCTGGTCGGACTGCTCGATGCACGAGACATACTCGTCGACATCGGAGAGCGTGCCGTCCTCGACGGTCTTGGCGTCCAGGTCGGTCGTGTCGATGTTCAGGTGCATCTGCTTGTCGACCGGCAGCAGGCCCGTGTCGTAGCCCGAGTGGTTCTGCATGGTCACGTCGAAGATAAACTGCGGATCGGCGTTCTGGTCGAGCAGCTCAAGAATCTTGTCGTAGGTCGCCTGGTCGGTCACCATGCCGCGCAGGGTATCGGCGCCTTGGAAATCGTTGATGGACAGGAACTGGTCAAAGCCAAAGTCCTTATAGACGTTCTCGCGGTTCCAGTTGGTGGCGTGGTTGGGGTGCATGGCCGTGGTGGAATAGCCGAGCGATTTGAACTGCTCTGCCAGGTTCCCGGTCGTCTCCATGTTGTAGATGGTGTAGGGGTACACGCCCGAACCCAGGTTGGCCATGGAGTTGCCGGTCATAAACTCAAACTCGGTATTGGCCGTGCCGCCGCCGTAGGCGCTCACATAGAGCTTGCCGCGGCTGAGACAGTTGGAAAGGTTCTTAAAGTACTGCGGGCCCTCGTAGCCGGCGCGCATGTTCTGGTAGATGGACAGGTCCGAGAAGGTCTCGTTCATGATGGCGATGACCGTGGGCTTCTCGCTGTCGAATTGCTCCTTTGCGGCGGCGCGCTCGTCGCTCTTGGCCGCGTCGAACTTGTCGTAGGCCTTGGCGTATTTTTTGAGCGTGGCCTTGGCATCGTCGACGGAGTAGTCGGCGGGTTTGGGCGGCTTGATGGACTGTGCTGCACTAATAAAGGCAGGCAGATAGCCCTCGCGCCAGTAGCTCTCGAGCGGGCGCCAGGTGTAGACGGTGATGCCGAGAGTGTTGTAGTAGTCGATGAGCGTGACATGCGCGGTCACGCCGCCCAGGCACAGCACTGCCACGAGCAGGTTGGTGAGCAGCATGCGCTTGGCGTTGGCGGCGCCCTTCTGACGGTGCGGTGCCACCAGGCCGGCGTACTCGCACAGCAGCATGGCGATGGCGGTAAAGCCCATGGACAGCACGCAGAACAGCGAGATCGAGAAGGTGTAGCCGTTGCCGGCGACCGCGGCGGCGGTGGAGATGGCCGAAAGGTCGCCCGGCTGGATGGGCATGGATTTAAACGTGATGACGAAGAACTCGGCAATGCCCAGGACAAAGAGGGCAAAGGCCAGGACCGCGGGAGCTGCGCCGTGGCGCTGGAATAGGAAGAACAAGCCGGTCATGAGCACGGTGATGATGGCCCACTCGAGCAGGATGCACAGGGGGTAGACCCAGGTAAAGTCGTGGTTGGACGAGACCTCCATGCCCAGCAGCGCAAAGACGCCGGCGAGCAGCAGGCACAAGACGGCGGCGACGAGCGGGCGGCCCACAAAGGCACCGCGCAGGCGGGCGAGCTTGCCGGTGGGGGCGGAGGCGTCGGCCGAGGCGAACGCAAAGACGCGCGGGGCGATGCGGTCGCGGGCGATGCTGGCCCAAGCGCAGCCGGTGAGGATGGCGTTGGTCAGGATGAGCATCACAAAGGCGAGCGGCTCGTTTTGGGCGACGAGGCCAATGGCGCCCCAAATGGTCAAAAAGAGCTGGAACAGGCCGAAGGCGACGCTCCATCCAAGAGCGCTTTTGGCAACGGTGCCCGACTTTGCGCAAATGGCCTTGGCCTCGCGCAAGACAAGGTAGACGGTCGCCGCAAGACCGACGAGCGAGATGGCGGCAGCGAACATGCTGAGACTCCTCACAAACTTAAAACCTACGAAAGCGGGGATTTACCCGATTGTTACCAAGATATGCGCAGCAATTGGTGGCTGCGCACAACAACCAGCCATATTAACGCGCACGTGTGGCGGTGTGGCGCAATGTAGTGGCGACCTGCGCGATAATGGACGGGAATTACACGGAAACGTAAAGGCTTCTTAAAGAAATGGCGAGGGTAGGGCGATGAGCGAGCAGGTTTGCAAAGCGGACATGGGCGGCGACGGAGCTGCGGTCGTGGATACGTACGGCTATCCGGTCGAGACTACGGGCAATGCGGCGCTGGACATTTTGGAGCATCGCTCGTCTACGCGTGCCTTTGCGCGCGATGACAACGACCGTCCCGTGGCGGTGACCGACGAGCAGCGGGCGGCGATCTTGCATGCGGCGAGTCGCGCGCCGTCGGCGGGCGCCATGATGATGTATTCCATCGTGAGCATTCGCGAGCAGGCTACGCTGGACCGTCTGGCCGACCTGTGCGATCACCAGCCCATGATCGCCAAGGCGCCCTGGGCACTTATATTTGTGGTCGATTATGCCAAGTGGATCGATCTGTTTGAGCACGTGGGCTGCTTTGAACCCGAGTTTGTCGAACGCACGGGCAAGGCGCCCCGCCGCGCGCCGGGTTTGGGCGACTTTGCCATCGCGGCGCAGGATGCCGTGATCGCTGCGCAAAACGCCGTGGTTGCCGCCGAGGCCCTGGGGCTGGGGAGCTGCTACATCGGTGATATCGTCGAGAATGCTGAGGAAGTTGCCGCACTGCTGGACTTGCCTCCCTATACCATGCCGCTGTCGATGCTCATCATCGGCACGCCCCGTAAGGAGCGCCCGGCAATCGCGCATCCCGTGGTGAACCTGGTGCACGAGGAGCGTTATTGTCGCGCCGACGCCGCGACGATGGATGCGCAGGTGGCCGAGATGGATGCGATGTTTCGCCCGCACGCCCGCGAGGTGGGCGAGCGTGTCATCGACATCTACACCCGTAAGCACACGAGCCCCTTTATGGCCGAGATGAGCCGCTCTATGGAGTGGTGGTTCAAAAACTGGCTCGGAAAATGACGAATGTGACAAAGGGGGCGTCCCTTTGTCACATTCCATATCGCCGCGGTGGCCTAAAGACTGTATAAATCTTTATCTAGCTGGGAAAACAGTGCATTAAAACATGGGCCGATTACCTATAATCCCTTCGAACATTAAAGTTGGGAGGAAACCGGCTTATGGAACAAAAGGCCAAGGAGGCAGCCTCGCACGCTGCGATTCCTGTGAGCATCTCGGCGATGCTCGTCACGCTGGGCGTGGTGTACGGCGATATCGGCACCAGCCCCATGTATGTAACCAAGGCGCTCGTTGCCGGCAACGGCGGCATCGGAAGCGTCACGGAGGAGTTCGTGCTCGGCGCGCTCTCCCTTGTCGTGTGGACGGTCACGTTGCTGACCACCATCAAGTATGTGCTCATCTCGCTGCGCGCCGACAACCACGGCGAGGGCGGTATCTTTGCCCTGTACAGCCTGGTCAAGCGTTGCGGCAAGTGGCTTATCATCCCCGCCATGCTGGGTGGCGCCGCGCTGCTCGCCGACGGTATCCTGACGCCGGCCGTTACCGTTACCACGGCCATCGAGGGCCTGCGCACCATCCCGGCGGTCCATGCCGTGCTGGGCGATGACCAGGGTCGCGTCGTCGCCATTACGCTCGCCATCATCATCGTGCTCTTCTTGGTGCAGCGCATCGGTACGGCCAAGATCGGTCACGCCTTTGGCCCCATCATGACGCTGTGGTTCCTGTTCTTGGGCGGTACGGGTCTGTTCTTTGTCCTCCAGCACCCCGCCGTGCTGCTGTGCCTCAACCCGGTGCGCGGCATCGCCTTTTTGCTGAGCCCCAACAACCATGCGGGCATCATGATTCTGGGCAGCTGCTTCCTCGCCACCACCGGTGCCGAGGCGCTCTACTCCGACATGGGCCACGTCGGCCGCGGCAACATCTACGCTACCTGGCCGTTCGTTAAGTGCTGCCTGCTGCTTTCCTATATGGGCCAGGGCGCTTGGCTTATGAACAACGCTGCCAACCCCGAGCTCATGGGCATTGCCGATCTCAACCCGTTCTACCAGATGCTCGCCCCGGGCCTGCGTCCGTTTGCCGTCGGCCTTTCCACCGTTGCGGCCATCATTGCCTCGCAGGCGCTCATTACCGGCGCATTCTCGCTGGTGTCCGAGGCCAGCCGTCTGGACCTCATGCCGCACATGCAGGTCTTCTACCCTGCCGAGACCAAAGGCCAGCTCTACATCCCCATGGTCAACAACGTCATGCTCGTGGGCTGCGTCATCGTGGTGCTGCTGTTCCAGAACTCGGCGCATATGGAAGCCGCCTACGGCCTTGCCATTACGCTGACTATGATGTGCACCACGCTGCTGCTCTTCTTCTACCTGCACGAGGAGCGCAAGCTCAAGGTCGCGCCGTGGATCTTCGCGGCCTTCTTCCTTTTGCTCGAAGGCTTCTTCTTCGTGAGCTCGCTCACCAAGTTCTTCCACGGCGGCTATTTCACCATCCTCATGGCCGCGCTCATCATGGGTATCATGGTGTGCTGGTACAACGGTACGGCTGTTGAGCAGCGCCAGTTTACGCTGCTGCCGCTGCGCAGCTACCTGCCGCAGCTCAAGCGCCTGCGCGATGACGATCGCTACGAGCGCCTGAGCGACAACATCGTGTACCTGACCAAGGACACCCATACCGATTACATCGACCGCGACATCGTCTACTCGATTCTGGACAAGCATCCCAAGCGCGCCCGCGCCTGGTGGTTTGTGAATGTCGAGACCATGGACGAGCCGCATACCTTTGCCTATTCGGTCGAGACGTTCGGCACCGACTATGTGTTCCGCGTGCATCTGTACCTGGGCTACAAGATCAACCAGCGCGTCAATGCCTACCTGCGTCAGGTCGTTCAGGACCTGGCTGCCACCGGCGAGCTGCCGGCGCAGACGCATGATTACTCGGTCTACAAGGATCCGGGCAACATCGGTACGTTCAAGTTCGTCCTGATCCGTAAGCTTCTGGCGCCCGAAAGCGATGTGGAGCCGAGCGAGCGCACGGCCATCACGCTCAAGTACATCATTCGTCGCGCCGCCGGCACGCCTGCACGCTGGTACGGCCTGGAGAACTCCAACGTGAGCTTTGAGTACGTGCCGCTGTTCACCAAGTTCAAGGCCGTGAACAAGATGCATCGCCTAGCCCCCAACGAGCGCCCGTAGGCGCCGACAGGTTGCACGGAGTTGGTTTTCGATGGACAAGATTGAGACCGGGGAGGCAAACATGGATACAAAGGCGCTCGATGGCCGCGAGGTGGTTGCCGAGCTGGTGCGTGAGGCGCGCGCCGACGCCGCCGAAGATCGGTTTTTGACGAACCGTGCCAACATGGATATGGCCGATCGCGTAATTTCGATCGTGGCACTGGTATTTGGAGCGGTGTGCGTGTGTGCCCTGCTCGCGCACGTGCTGTTTGTCTAGCGACCGCCGGTTGCAAAGGCTATACACTTGGAACCACCACAAGGGAAACCACCACAAAGGTGCCTGTTCCTTTGTGGTGGTTTTTGTTTTTGAGAGAGGGGCGGGGCGCTGATGGACGTCCGTACGGACGGCGATATTGCCGATAGCTTTTGGTGGCGGCGCACAACGCTGACGCGCCGCACTCCTCTGTATGACGCTTGCGTATCGGTGGGGCTGTTGGTCGCGGCGACGATTGTGGGTGCGCTGCTCGACCATCCGGGTCTCGCGCCGAGCATCATGATCGTCTATGTGTTCGCCGTTCAGCTGTGCGCATTCTTTACCTGGAGTCGCCTGTATTGCTTGCTGAGCTCGGCTGCCGCCGTGGCGCTCTACAACTTCTTGTTTGTCGATCCGCGCTACTCGCTGTCGCTTATCGACCGCGTCTATCCCGGCATGTTCTTCATCATGTTTGTGGTCTCGCTCGTGTCGAGCTCGATTGCGTTGGCCCTGCGCCGCGCCTTGGCACAGGCTGCCGCCAGTGACCGCCGCACGCATATGGTGCTCGAGACCAACCGTATGCTGCAGCGGTGCGCCGGTCAGCAGCAGATTGTCCATGCCATGGCAACGCAGCTGGCGCGTCTTTCGGGCTGTCCGGTCGTGTGGTACAGCGCCGACGCCGAGGGCGATGACCTGCTGCCGCGCGCGACATACACGGCTGTGGGCGATGCCGCGCCGGTGCATGAACTGGCGCCGCAGATGCCGCCGCGGCTCTCGGCGTCCGCCTATGTGGGAACGCCGCTCGATGCCACCTATGGCGGCTCGGCGTTTTATGGCATCTACCTGACGGTTCGCACGGGCGACGGCTTCGTCCGCTCGGGCGACCCCGCCTCGGTGGTGGGCGTGCTGGCTATCGTTGCCGAGCCCGACGTGCTGACGCATGAGGAGCGGACACTTGCCGATGCCATCGTGAGCGAAGGCGAGCTGGCGCTCGACCGCGCCCGCGCCATGGAGGCCCGCGAGGAGGCGGCGGTGCTCGCCAAAAACGAACAGCTGCGCGCCAACCTGCTGCGCTCCATTTCGCACGATCTGCGCACGCCGCTTACCAGTATTTCGGGTAATGCCGACGTGCTGCTCGATCAGGGCTCGACCGGCACCGCCGTGCTCGATGCCCAGACGCGCCGCGGCCTGCTTCTATCCATTCGCTCGGATGCGCTGTGGCTCAACGCCACCGTCGAGAATCTGCTCGCCATCACCAAGCTCGAGGGTGGCGGTATGCGCCTGTCGACCACGCTCGAGCTCATGGACGATATCGTCGAGGAGGCACTGCGCCACGTAAATCCGGCCGTGCGCGAGCACGACCTTAAGGTGGTGGCGTGCGATGAGCCGGCGCTCGTCAACGTCGACGCGCGCCTGATGGTGCAGCTGGTGGTCAATCTGGTGAACAACGCCATCACCTATACGCCCGCAGGCTCGCATATCATGATTTCGATTAGCGTCGACGATGGACGTGTGGCGTGCTCGGTGGCCGATGATGGTCCGGGCATCGCATCCGAGGACCGCGAGCGTATCTTTGAGTCGTTCTATACCGCCAACCACGGTTTGGCCGACAGCCATCGCAGCGTGGGCCTGGGTCTTTCGCTCTGCCGCTCCATTGCGTTGGCGCATGGCGGTAGCATAGAGGTTGCCGCGGCGGACCCGCACGGCTCGGTCTTTACGATTGAGCTTCCCGCCGCCGATGTTTCGTTTGATAAGGAGTAGCGCCGTGCCGAACTCTGCCGTGAAACCGCTCATCTTGGTCGTTGAGGACGATCCCGCCGTCCGCAACCTTATCGTCGCCGCGCTCGAGGCGCACGGCTTGCGCCATATGGCCGTGGAGACCGCACATGCCGCCATCGCCGCCGCCTCGTCGCAGGCGCCGAGCATAGTACTGCTCGATCTGGGCCTGCCCGATATGGACGGCGTCAAGGTGGTGGAGTCGGTGCGCGCATGGTCGGGCATGCCGATTATCGTGGTCTCGGCGCGCAGCGAGGATGCGGACAAAATCCGCGCGCTCGATGCCGGTGCCGACGACTATCTGACCAAGCCGTTTTCGGTCGAGGAACTGCTCGCGCGCATTCGCACGACGCTCAGGCGCCTTTCGTATGCGCAAACGGGCGGCGTTGTCTCCGAGGGCTCGTTCGATACCGGTGAGCTGCATATCGATTTTGATGCCGGCATCGCCACGATGGATGGCGAGGAACTGCATCTGACGCCGATCGAGTACAAACTGCTATGCCTGCTGGCCCATAATGCCGACAAGGTGCTGACGCACCAGTTAATTTTGCACGAGATTTGGGGTACGGCGACCAAGAGCGACCTGGCGAGCCTGCGTGTCTTTATGGGCACGTTGCGTAAGAAGATCGAGTCCGACCCCGCGCATCCGCGCTATATCCAGACGCACGTGGGTATTGGTTACCGATTGGTCATCCAAGGCTAGATCGCCAACCACCATCCCAATATGAGTTGCGGTGAAATACGGCCTAACTTTGCCTCATTCTAGGCAAAACAGTCCGTATTCCACCGCAACTTTGTTTACTTGTCCTTGGGCTTGCTGGCGTAGAACTTTTTCTTTTTAGGTTTGCCGGCGGGGGAGGGTTTGCCGGCAAAGTTGGACTTGCCGTTGCCGGTCTGCGCGTGCGCGGGTACTGCCGCACGGGGCTTGCGGGCCTCGGGGTTGCGTAGTTCCTCGACGCGCTCGGCAATTTCCTCGGCGCTAAAGCCGACTTCGGCCATGGCGTCCTCGATGGGCAGGCGGCGCACGATGTAGCAGTGGTGCACCTTCTGGTTGCGCGCGAAGTCCTCGGGGATGGTCTGCGCCGTAATGTCCTCCAGCACCACGCCCGCGCGGGCGAGCTTGCGCGTTTCGGGGCGGAAGCCGCGCAGGTTGCAGCTAAAGATGGCATGGCCGCCCTGCGCGAGCAGGCGCGATACGCCAGCCAAAAGCTCAACATGGTCGCGCTGGACATCCCAGGTGCGGCGGCCCATCTTGGAGGAGTTCGAGAACGTGGGCGGGTCGACAAAGATCAGGTCCCAGCGGTTGCGCGTCTGGCGCTGGTCGCGAATCCAGGCGAGCACGTCGTCGCGCACAAAATGATGCTGAGGCCCCACAAAGCCGTTCTGGCGCATGTTGCGCTCGGCCCAGTCCAGATAGGTATTGGAGAGGTCGACCGTCACGGTTTCCTCGACGCCGCCATCGGCCGCGTAGCAGGTGGCAGTGCCGGTGTAGGCAAACAGATTGAGGAAGCGGCGCGCCTGCTTGGCGTGCTCGCGCACCAGGTTGCGGGTGACGCGGTGGTCCAAGAAGATGCCGACGTCCAGGTAGTCGTCAAAGTTGACGGCAAAGGTGAGGCCGCCCTCTTCGATGAGCGGCAGGCGACGACGCGCGATATTGGCGCGCTCGCCCGATGCGCCCTTGCCGGCGCCCTGCTTGCCGTACTGCGAGCCGCCGCGCGAACGCATGCGGGCCTTGGCGTGCACATGCTCGGCGGGAACATCTAGGATGCGCGGCGCGATGGCCAGAATGTCGAGCATACGGGCCTGGGCCAGTGCGGGGTCGATGGTCTTGGGCGCGGCGTATTCGGCGATGACGAGCCAGCGGCCCGGCGTCTGCGGGCAACCCTCGTACAGGTCGATAGCGGCGGAGTAGTCGGGCAGGTCGGCATCGTAGACGCGGTAGCAGCTCACGCCCTCGCGCCTGGCCCACTTGCGGCGCAGACGGGCATTCTTGCGCAGGCGGTTGGCGAACTGCTCGGACTCGGGGATGAGCACGGGCAGCGGCTTGCCGTCGCCCAGGTCGAGCATGGCGGCAGGCTCGGGCATGGGGACGTTGGCGGTTTCGTCTTGGGCATCCGCGGTCTGCTCCTCGGCATCTGCGCTGGTCGCAGCTTCGAATGTCGCGGCGGCGTGGTCGAGCGAGGGCCAAACCTCAATAGCCGCCTCCTCGTTATTGGGCATGACGGCGATGGAGCGCGCGGGCTCGGCATGGAGCGCGCGGGCCATAAGGCCGTCGCGAGTGAGCGCGGCGACCGGTGCGGTAGCGAGCTCGGGCGCGCGGCGCAGCTCGCCGACCAGCGTCATGGCGTCGTGCATGAGCGAAAGCGGCGTCTCGGTGGTGTCTGCGACCACGGCAACGCCGGCGACAGCACCCGCATGGTCCAGCACGGTGGCGGGCTTAGCGGCGCAAAAATCGACAAAGCGCTTGTAGCCGGCGCACTTGACCATGCGCTCGGCGGTCTTGCGGGCGGCGGGGTCGATGTCCACGGCCACGATGCGCGCCTGGCGCTCGCGCGCCGCCGCCTCGCGCTCGCGCGCCTCGGCAAGCAGCTGCTCCCATAGGGCGGCATCGTGCAGCTGCCAGCCCTCAAAGCCCCAGCGCTCGCGTGCGGCGCCCGGGGCGCGGTCGGTCAGAATGTTCACGGCCTCCAGCAGCAGGCCGCCGCCGGCGCACGAGGCGTCGATCAGCGTGGGCAGGGCCTCGTTTTCGTAGTCGTCGGCCGTTAGCTCGCGCTCGCACATCGCGGTCCAGCCGACCTGCGCCAGCACCAGGGCGGCGTAGTCGGGGCGCAGCACGTGTGTGCCCTCGCCGGCGCGGGTCGCGGCGGGCGGCAGGCGCTTGAACAGCGGGTCGCCCGAAAGGTCCAGGCTGATGCTCGCGCGGCGCTGACGCAGCGAAAGCAGCAGGTGGACGTCGGGATCGGCAGCATCGACATCGGCGCGACGGCCTGTGGTCTCGGCCAGGCGATCGCACAATGCGTCCTTGGCGCGCAGGGCAGAGAAGCGCGTGTTGCGCAGCTGCTCGGTCACACCACGGGCAGTGATGGCAATGGTGGCGCCGCAGCGGACGATGTTTTCCCAGGCAATGTCGTAAACGGCATCGTACAACGCATCGGCATCCTGCGCCTCAAAGCGCCCAAGCACCACAAACACGCGGCTGGCCAGGCGCGACCACAGACAGGCGCGGTAGCCTTCTTCGAGCTCGCCCTCAAACGTAGCGCGGCCCTTCAGGCGGCGGACATGCGAAAGCCCGAGCCGCTTGAGCTCGTCGGCGAGTGCGGATTCAAAGCCCTCCGGGCAGCTTGCATAAAATTCCATGGGTGACCTCTCTGGTTGCGTCGCTCCATTATATGATGGATGCTTCGTTTGCCATCGCCCTCGAAAGGAACCCATATGATTGATGCGTGCCCCTTGATTCCCATTTTCATTGCAACGGCCTCAGGACTCGGGGCCTCGCACAGGCTCCCGCCGCCTTACAGAACTGAAAGCTGGGCGTAGGGCAAATCTATGGCACGTGACCTGCGATTGCTCGGCCATAGATGGCGTAATCGAGGCTAAGGGAGTGCATCATGCGCAAGGGAAACGAGAGCTGGTTCTGGCACGCGAACGACATGGTGGTGACGGGCGACATGAACCCCGTGGTCCGCGTCCTGTGGGCCGCGCTCATCGTAGGCATCGGCGTCGCGACGATGGCCACGCTCTGGATCGTCACGAGGTAGCGCGCCACGAACGGATGACGAGGCACGCGGCGCATGCCACGCTGGCGGAACCCTAGACTCGCTGCTGGACAATCTGTTCGATGAGCTTCGCGACGGAGTCCTCGGCTGCGTTCCCGATCAGGTGATGGGCCGCGGCCTTCGCCTCTGGCATCGCGCCCGCGACTGCGTAGGAGTTCGGCACCTTTTCGAGGAGCGTCACGTCGTTTTCCGAGTCTCCGATAAAAGCGACCTCGTCCAGCGTGACCCCAAGGCTGCTGAGAAGCGCGTCGAGTCCGTTTACCTTGCTCCAGCCAGCCGGAACAACATCGAGGAAGAATGGGACGGGCGAGGGGAAATCAAGTTCTGGGCAGGCTTCCTTGCATCGACTCCGAACGACTTCCGTCGGGGCGGAGCTGACGTTGACGAAGATGCCGGCGGTTATGACGTCACGGTTCGTGGGCACGTCTCCGAGCGCCATGTCTCTTCCGGAGTCCTTAACGACTTCCAGGGCGAATTCGTCGCCAGGCTCGACGGCGCAGAGGAACTGCTCGCAGCGCTTGCCTGTCTCATCGACATCGGCGACTAGCCAGAGTGACGTCCCCGCGTAGGGGCGTACAGCGCTATCGAGCTTGACGAGGGCCTCCGTCGAGAGCGTCTTTTTGAACACGAGTTCGCCGCTGGAGAAGACCTTCTTTCCGTTGGCCATGATGCCGGTCGAGAAACAGCGCGCGTCGCCGTCAAAGGCATCGGCCAGGTCGGCGTAGTCGCGCCCGCTTGCGGGGCCGAACGCGATGCCCGCATCGAGCGCCGAAAGAATCGCGCTGTGCGTGCGCTCCGATACGACCCTTGAGCCAAACGGCAACAGGGTCCCATCCATGTCTGCGAGGATGAGCTTTATCAAGGGGTCCTCCCGTTTCGGTCTGGGCATCGGTGCGCCGGCGTGCGTCGTCCTAGCTGTATTGCTTGTCTCCCATGAGATTCTTCGAGATGATCCTGTTAAACTCTACCGGGTCATCCCAGCAAGAGGTCAGGAAGAGGAACAGCAGCTCGATGACGAAGTTGATCGAGCTGTGCGAGAAGGCGATCTCGGTTCCGGTGATGGCCTGATCTCGCGAGATGGCTCGGATGATATGCGTGGCACGCTTCGCGAGCGGCGTATCCGGGTTGTCTGTGATCATGATGATGGGGGTGTTCGAATCCTCGGCAGAGTCGAATATGTTGACGAGACGCTTCGAGTATCCGGACGTCGAAATGACGAGTAGAACGTCATTCTCCTTGAGGCTGGTTGCGACGGAGACCATGGCTTCGGTGGTACTGGGGCAAAACGCTCTGACTCCAACCTGCGAGAGCTTGAACGCCGCGTTTACGCCCATGTTAATCGAGTTGCCGACGCCCGCGATCAGGACGAGGTTGGCGTTGTGGAGCAGATTGACGACTGCCGAAAAGTCATCGGAGTCAATGAGCGAGGCGGTTTGGGAGAGCTCCTTGACCTTGTGAGACAGGACGTACTTGATGGAGCCCTCGACGTCGTCCAGAGTAATCCTGCCGTCCGTGGCCTTTTCTTCGCCGGATGCCCTGCTGATGGATATGCCGAGCGCCAGACGCATGTCCGAATAGGTTCGGTAGTCAAGCGTCCTTGCGAATCTCGAAACAGACGCCGGTGACGTACCGGTTTCTGCGGCGAGTTCGCGGACGGTCATCGTTGCGACATCCGACGGGTGGTCGAGCACATACGTTGCGATTGCCTTCTCCGAGGGGGATAGGCTGCTCATGACCGCGCAGATGTGGCTGAGCACATCCCCTGTCTTATCCATGGTTACTCCTTGGTCCTAGCTTGCTTTGTATCTTAGGTCAAGAGAGGTGAAAAATAGGCAAAATGTTTCATCAGCGGTGAAATAGCGTTTCACCGCTGATTTCCTACCGTTCACGGTAAATCGGTACTTCCTCGGCGCAATCTCAGCTTGAGCCGCTATCTTATGAGCCGTGAAACAACGGCACGAAAACGATGAAACAACAGAACATTGTTTCAACGCCTCGCAACTCCGTTTCACGCTAGATGGTGAATCACTTCGAAGCCCAGACAGGCACCCGGCGAGCAAGAAGGGAGAAGCACGATGCACAACGCCAAGACAAACGCAAGCATGACTTCGCTGTTCTTCGCGAACGTACTCTACTGGGTCTGCGCGGGCGTGTACTCGCCGTTTCTCTCCGCTCACTACACGAGCCTCGGCCTCAGCGCGGCCCAGACCGGCATTCTCCTCGCGGCGACCCCGGTGTGTGCGCTCGCCATCCAGCCGCTCTGGTCGACGATCGCCGACAAGCTCGGGCGCCGCCGCGCGGTCATCGTGGCCCTCTGCCTTGCGGCGGCGGTACTCGCTCCGCTGTATTACCTGGCGTCGACGTTCGTCCCGGTCCTTCTCGTAACCTTTGCATTCTCGGCGTTTTTCTCGGGGCTCCTGCCCCTGAGCGACTCCCTCGTCATCGAGCTCGCGGATCGCTCTGGCCTGGACTTTTCTCGCATTCGCATGGGTGGCACTATCGGCTATGCCATCGTCGTCCTGATCGTCGGTCGGCTGCTCGACATGGCTCCTCAAATCCAGTTCACGGTGGTCTCCGCCGCGCTGGTGGTCTTCGCGGCTCACATGTGGCGCCTCCCCGAGGCGGGAATTCGCGCCAATGCCGCGGACGATCCCAAGGTCTCCCACGGAAAGGGCCTCCTCTCGCTGTTCACCAGCAATGAGATCGCCTTCGTCTTGGTCTTCGCCTTCATCAGTTCGGCCGCGATTGGCTTCATCGGGGCGTTCTTGGGCCGCTACGCGGTCGAGCTTGGCGAGGGTCAGAACCTCGTGGGCGTCCTGAGTGCGGTCTCCGCTGCGAGCGAGATCCCCATCCTGCTCGTTTCCTCCAAGCTGGTCAGGCGCTTCGGCGAGATGAACCTCCTGATCTTTTCCTGCTTCATGGCGGCGCTCAGGCTCGTGCTTGTGGGCACCGGCATCGTCCCGGTCATGGTCTGCGGCCAGCTGCTGCAGAGCGTGAGTTACATGACCGTCTACTACTCCTGCGTTACCTACATTGCCAACCACACTTACGAGGATTGTCGCGCTCGAGGTCAGAGCGCCTTCGCGATGGTCCAGAGCGGTCTGTCCGTCGTGGTTGCGAACCTGTTTGGCGGTTGGGCGTGCGATGCGCTCGGCACGCACGCGGGTTTCCTGGCCTTCGCCCTCGCTTCAACGATTGCTGCAGTCGCTGCTCTTGTGGCGTACGTGCTATGGCGTCGAAGCGCGGCGCCGCAGCCTGAGGGCCAGGCGGCCGCATAGGCTCCACCGCGCCTCGCAAGCGCCTGCCTGCCTCGCGCTTCGCTTCGTGTTCAACCAGCTGACGAGCTGAGAACTGTCCGATCCAATGATTATTCAGGTGAAAGGAAGACAAAGATGTCACTCATCAAGGTCAACGAGCTTCTTCAACATGCGACCGAGCACCACTATGGCGTGCCCGCGATTAACGTCATCAATACGGAGACCATCCGTTATGCGATCCAGGCCGCCGAGGATGAGCACATGCCCATCATCATCCAGTACTGGCCTGGCTTCGAGGGCCACTGCGCCCTCGACATCATCGCCTTCGCCGCCCGCTATTACGCCGAGCGCGCGAGCGTGCCCGTCGCCGTCCACCAGGATCACTCCGCTGGTTACGAGATCGCCGTCAAGGGCGTCAAGGCCGGCTTCCCATCCGTCATGGTCGACGGCTCCTCACTTCCCTATGAGGAGAACTTCCAGCTCACGAAGGACGTCGTCCAGGTCGCCAAGATCTTCGACGTCGACATCGAGGCCGAGCTCGGCCATGTCGGCAACGGCTCTGACGCCAACGACTTCGTGAACAGCGACCACTACACCGACCCGAACCTCGCCGAGGAGTTTGTCGAGGGCACCGGTTGCGGCTCGCTCGCCATCGCCGTCGGCAATGCCCACGGCCCCTATGTCAAGGTCCCGAACCTCGACATGGAGCGCATCAAGGCCTGCAGGGAGGCCGTCAGCGTCCCCCTCGTCATGCACGGATGCTCCGACATCCCCGACGAGCAGCTCCAGGAGGCCGTGAACCTCGGCATGAGTAAGTTCAACATCGCCACGGAGTACTTCCGTTCCATGTACCGCGCCTTCGAGAAGGACATCAACTCCGGTAAGAACGACGGCAACGGCATAGGCCTCCTGATGGACGCCGCCCCCGACATGCGCGCGTTCGTCGTCAGCAAGATCCAGCTTCTGAACCCCAACCACTATTCGCTCTAGGAGAGACTCGATGAAGAAAGTTCTTGTCGCGTCGCACGGCCACCTCGCAAGCGGAATCAGGAGCTCGATCGGAATCCTGACCGGCATGGCGGACATGGTGGAGGCAGTTGACTGCTACGTGGACGACTCCGATTTCACCCCTCGCATCCAGGCCTTTATTGACTCGGTGGGCCCTGAGGACGAGGCCATCATCTTCACCGACATCTACGGTGGTTCCGTCTTCCAGAAGGTCGTCCTTATGGAGCCGGAGAAGCGCGGGATCGTCCACGTCACCGGTATGAACCTCGGCCTCGTGATCGAGACGCTCCTCGGCGCCGAGCCGGTCACGGCAGATTCGATCAAGCAGAGCGTCGAGCTGGCGAGGGCGACGATGCAGGTCGTCGAGCCTCCGAGCAAGGCCGCGGACAACGAGGAGTCCGAGGGAGACTTCTTTGATTAGAGAGTACTAACAAGTAGAGAGAGGAAGCAATGATTGTTCAGGTTCGAGTCGATGACCGTCTGATTCACGGACAGGTCGCCCTGGTGTGGACCAAGGAGCTCAACACCACCAGGATCATCGTCGCCAACAAGCACGCCGTGGAGAGCGACGCCCTTCGCATGACGCTTTCCATGGGTACGCCGGCGGGCCAGAAACTCCTCGTCAAGGACGTTCCGGATGCCTGCCGCATCGCGAACGATCCGCGCGCGGACTCCATGCGCATCTTCGCGCTCACCAACTGCGTGCGTGACGTGCTTGAGCTCGTTAAGGGCGCGCCGGGCAAGATTGAGGGCGTGAACGTTGCCAACGTCGGCCGCTTCGACAAGTCCGATCCGGATAGCAAGGTCGCCCTCAACTCCACGATCATGCTCAACCCGGATGAGCTCGAGGCCGCGAAGGAGCTTTGCGAGCAGGGTATTCCGGTTTTCCATCAGCTTATCCCGTCCAATCCCAAGACTCCTCTCAAGAGTCTGATCGAGGCGGCGGGGAAATAAGGGGATTTGGCCAGGCGGCCAAATGAAATGAAAGAAAGGAAGTCAAATGGTTGGGTTGGCAATAATGGCCTGGTTGACCGTGCTGATTTGCTACGGCGGCAACTGGGTTCTCGGTCAGTGCATGATCGAGCGTCCTCTCGTGGTAGGTCTCGTTGCGGGCCTCCTGATGGGCGACGTCAAGACCGGTGTCATCATCGGTGCCTCTCTCGAGGCGATCTTCATGGGCGCGGTTAACATTGGTGGCGCTATCTCCGCCGAGCCTGTTACCGCGACCGCCCTCGCCGTCGCCTTCACCGTTGGCGCTGGTATCGACCAGGGTGCCGCCATCACACTGGCCGTTCCCGTGGGCGTCGTCACCGCATTTCTCTCGATCTTCATGAACAACGTGTTCCTCGCGTTCTTCGCAGCCACCTTTGACAAGATGGCCGCCGAGGGCAACGAGAAGGGCCTCGCGCTTCAGCACTTCGTTCTCTGGTTCGTTAAGTACGCCGCCTTTGGCCTCATCGCCTTCCTCGGCGTTTACCTTGGCGCCGAGCCCGTTGCCGCCATTGTCAACCAGATTCCGGCCAATGTCATGAGCGGCCTCAACGCCGTGGGTGCCCTCCTGCCCGCCGTTGGTATGGCGCTCCTGCTCCAGATGCTGTGGAGCACCGAGCTCAGCATCTACTTCTTCTTGGGCTTTACGCTCTACCAGTACCTCGGCCTCCCGATGATCGCCATCGCAGTTCTCGGTGTCATCATCGCGGTTGCCTCCGCCCTCCGCGACAAGGAGATCTTCGATCTCACCAAGAAGGGAGTGGCCACCCAGGCCGTTTCCGGCGACTCTGTAACCAGCGACGAGGAGGATTTCTTCGCATGAGCAACCTGACCAAGAATGTGAGCCCTGAAGACAAGAAGATGCTCAACAGCATTTTCCTGCGCTCCTTCTCCGTGTTCGCTTCCTGCGCCGGCGGTTCCGTCAAGGCTGGCGCCGACGGCTGGCTGTACTCCGTCCAGCCCGCGCTTAACCGCTACTACGCCGATGACCCCGAGGCTCGTGCCGACGCCATGAAGCGTCACACGACTTGGTACAACATTACCCAGAACGTCGGCACGTTCGCCATGGGCCTCGTCGCCTCCATGGAGAGGGAGAACTCGCAGCACGAAGACTTCGACACCGAGTCCATCGACGGTATCAAGGTCTCCCTGATGGGCCCGATGTCCGGCATCGGCGACGCAATCTTCTGGGGCGTCCTGCGTGTTATCGCCGCCGGCATCGGCATTAACCTCGCCATGAGCGGCTCGCCCCTCGGCGCGATCATGTTCCTGCTGATCTACAACATCCCGTCGATCCTCTGCCGATACTTCATGACCTACCTCGGCTTCAGCATGGGCACCAACTTCATCTCCGAGATGTACGAGGGTGGTCTCATGAAGCTCATCACCAAGGCGACCTCCACGATCGGCCTGGTGATGATCGGCGCCATGACCGCGGCGAACGTCCAATTCAACACGATCCTGTCCATTCCGGTTCAGGACTCCGACCCCGTCATGATCCAGACCTACCTCGACTCGATCTTCAAGGGCATCGTGCCTCTGGGACTTACGCTCGTCGTCCTCTGGCTCCTGCGCAAGAAGAACGTGAACGTCAACATCATCCTGGTCGGCATCATGGTTCTGGCGCTCGTCCTCGGCCTCGTGGGCATCGTGTAAGGCGGTTTCCGGATCATCCGAAGCCTGTTCAAGGCAATTCCTGGCGGCACGCGATCGAGGACATTCGACGCGTGCTGCCCCATTAGAAGGAGAGAATATGCGCTACACGCACCTCAAGAACTCCGACGTTGACGTCTCCCAGCTCGCCGTGGGCACCTGGGCGATCGGCGGCGACTCCTTTGGTGAGAACGATGACGCCGCCAGCATGTCCGCCATCCGCACCATGCTCGATCACGGCGTCAACCTCATTGACACCGCGCCGTGCTATGGCAACGGCGCGTCCGAGAAGGTCGTCGGCAACGCGCTCAGGGGCGTCGACCGAGAGAGCTACCTGCTCTCGACCAAGGTTGGCCTGATCACCAGCGCCGCCGGCTATGACCGCGACTCTTCGTTCAAGAACATCATGAGGGAGGTCGAGAGCTCGCTGCGCAATCTCCGCACCGACTACATCGACTTCTACTTCGTGCACTGGCCCGACGCCAAGACCCCGTTCTCCGAGACGATGTGCGCCCTCCAGCTCCTCAAGGAGCAAGGCAAGATTCGCCACATCGGCGTCTCCAACTTCACGACCGAGATGATCGAGGAGTGCGAGAAGGTCGCTCAGGTCGACGTCCAGCAGCCGCCCTACTCCATGGTCGACCGCTCCTCCGAGGACCTTATCAAGTGGGGCTACGAGCGTGGCATCGACTCCTTCACCTATGGCTCCCTTGGCGCGGGCATCCTGTCGGGCAAGTTCCGCGAGCTGCCGAAGTTCGAGGAGGGCGATGTTCGTGGCGGCTTCTACGACTACTTCCAGGAGCCCAAGTTCTCGCGCGTCCAGGAGCTGCTCAAGGTCATGGACGAGATCGCCGAGGCTCATGACAAGCCCGTGGCACAGGTCGCCGTGAACTGGAGCACCCAGAAGGAGTACGTGGGCACCGCGCTCGTTGGCGTGCGCACGGACGCCCACGCGATTCAGAACTGCGAGACGTTCGAGTGGGAGCTTTCCGCCGATGAGATGGCCAAGCTTGACGCCAAGCTTGACGAGCTGAAGATCGGCTAGCCATGGGCACCGAGGAGAGGAAGTACCCCACTTCCGAGCTTGAAGTGCTTGAGCGTGGATCTAGGGAGGTCGTGGAGCCCAACGGGCTGAAGCTCCTGCTGAAGCCCGTGCCGGGAGACGAGCGCGAGCGCGTGCTCGATCCGCGCGTCTACGCGCGCGCCCATGCGAAGCTCGCCGCCGGCCCGGCGCCGGCGGGGCCGGTGGACGTGATCGCGTGGCGCTCCGCTCCCAACAAGGAGACCCATGTCGTGAGGGGCTCGAACGTCGCCAAGAAGACCGTCGTCATGAACTTTGGCGACAGGGGCATTCCCCTGCACGTCTTCACGCCCGAGGGCCACGGGTGCGGCTCCGCCGCGCTCGTGTTCATCCACGGCGGCGGCTTCATGGTGGGCAACATTGGCCAGTACGAGAACTGCCTGCGCGACATCGCGGAGCGAACGGGCTGCGTCGCGATCTACCCGGAGTACCGCTTGTCTCCCGAGACGATGTTCCCCGGTGGTGTCGAGGACTGCGTGAAGACGCTCGACTGGCTTGTCGAGCATGCGGATGAGCTGGGTGTCGACGCGACGCGGGTCGCCGTGGCTGGCGACTCCGCGGGCGGAAGCCTGACCAACGCCGTCGTCCTCGACGGGTCCCATGCGGACAGGATCAAGCTCGTGGCCGAGCTGTATCCGCTCGTCGACGGCGGCCCTGTTCCGGAGGAATGGTCCTATGACCTCTATGAGATCGTGAACGACCAGAGGGCCGAGGCTCTGAGCAGGGTGGATCGCATCCGCAACGCCAACGACGACCTGCCAATGATGTATACCAACGGCAATGCGGAGGAGATGCTCGACCCGAGGGTGTCTGCCCTGTTCGCGGAGGACGTGAGCGCGTTCCCCCGCACGGTCATCATCTCTTCCGAGTATGACTACCTGCGCTATCAGGACGAGCTATTCGCGAAGAGGCTGCAGGATGCGGGCGTTGACGTCACCGCGATTCGCTATCGCGGCTGCGACCACGGCTTCTTCGAGATGTACGGCGTGATGCCTCAGGCTGAGGACGTCTGCCGCGTCATCTCCGAGGAGCTTGCGAAGATCTAGGGGCTCGTCGCGGCGGCCTCCTGGACGAGTGGCGGTCCGGCGGGATGCTAGGTGCGTCCCGCCGGACCTTTGCGTTGACGGGCGCGTGCCGCTTGCCGGAGGGCGTGTGTGGGGTTCGCTTCGGCGGTGCCGGATTAACCGGGAGATGCGTTTACCGCCGCTCTTCCAAGTGAGCCCAGCAAACAAATCGCGAGTTGAGCCCCAAGGGCATCGACAAGGGCGTGGGCCTGGCGCGGGCGCTGGCGTATCTGGGTCGCGCTGGCAACGAGCGCACCTTTGGCTTTGGCGATTCGGGCAACGACCTGGGCATGCTCGCCGCCGTCGAGACGGTTGTCGCCATGGGCAACGCCATGCCCGAGGTCAAGGCGATCGCCGACTACGTGACCGACGACGTCGCACACGACGGCACCGTCACAGCGATGCAGCATTTTGGGTTGATTTAATAAATGGCCGGGTCGCCCGCAGTGGGGGCGACCCGGCCATTTGAGCTATTTTGCAATATAGAGCTTGGGATGACTGCGACT
>NZ_QSAS01000008.1:40367-94599 GCF_003465485.1 Collinsella sp. AF11-11
TATAGAGCTTGGGATGACTGCGACTGCTCTCGATCGCCGCCGTCATGATGCCCTCGTTGTCTCCATCAACGATGATGCCGTCGAGGTCATCGATCTGCGCGGACTGATAAAAACTGGTCTTGTTGAACTTTCCCTGGTCAACCATCATGTAGCCCTGGTTTGAGTTGGTAAGGTACATATGCTTGATCATGGCCGAGAAGTCGTGCTCGACGGTAAAACCGTGGTCGGGGTGGAATCCGTCAGCACTGACAAACGCCTTGTCGGCATGTAGTTTGCTCATGCAGTCGAGCGTCAGTGCGCCCGCGAGATAGAGGTGCCCCTTGCGCACGGAGCCGCCCAGCAGCACTACCGAAGCATTGGGGAGATTGAAGCTGGCGTAGTTCGCGATTGCAAGATCGCCGGTGATAATGGTGATCTCACGCTTGTCCATGAGGGCCTTAGCGAAGTAAAAGCCTGTGGTGCCGATATCAATTACCAGAACATCGCCATCATCAACAAGAGTTGCTGCGGTTGCGGCGATGGCCTCCTTGGCCTCGACTTGGACATTGATGCGCTCCTCGGGATACGAGATTGCGTTGGAGCGAGAAAGCGATACCGCTCCGCCGCGTACGCGACGCAGCTTGCCTTCGGATTCCAGCGAGATGAGGTCGTGTCGTGCGGTGACTTCCGAAACCGAAAAACGGCGAACGATGTCGGATACCGAGATATTTGGCTTTTCGGCCAGCCAATTCATGATAAATCGCTGACGCTCGGCCGGTGAAAGGTCTGAAGTAGATGCCATATGCCGCTCCTTTTGAACAAAAGGTAAAAGATGCGCCTTTCGTAATCGAAATATAACGTATCGATATGAAAAGAACAAGGCAAATTCGAATGAATCAAAAGAACGGAATGGCATGTCACAAATGCATGCGTAGCAGATAGTTCGCACGTAAACGGGCTATAAAGAGTCTCATTCTGAAGGTGCCGCCCAAAAGAAGTACGTTCACGCCCGATATTCGACCGTTCACGGAAAGTTGACAATTGAGCTTTCGATAGCTTTTGAAATGGTTTATAAAAGAAAACCGAAAAGCTTTTGAAACAAAGAAGAAGGCTTTCGATAGCAATAGTGTTAGATGAGAAAGGACCGAACATGGCGATCAAGGTGTTTGCCGACGGCGCTAACCTCGAGGGTATGCTTGACATGCATGACAATGGCAACGTTCAGGGCTTCACGACCAATCCTTCCCTTATGAAGGCCGGCGGCGTGACCGACTACCGCGCTTTTGCCAAGACGGTTCTTGAGCACATTACTGATGTGTCGGTCTCTTTTGAGGTATTCGCCGACGACGAGGCGGGTATGGAAGCCGAGGCTCGCGAGATCGCAACCTGGGCAGACAACGTCTACGTTAAGATCCCGGCGCTCAACACCAAGGGTGAGTCCACTGCCGCGCTGGTCAAGCGCCTTTCTGCCGACGGCATCAAGGTGAATGTCACCACTATCTTCACGCCCGAGCAGGTCGACGAGTTTGTCGATGCCGTCTCTGCTGAGACCCCCTCTATTCTGTCCATCTTTGCCGGTCGCATTGCCGATACCGGCGTCGACCCGCTGCCCCTCATGGCGGAGTCCGTAAAGAAGGCTGCCGTTAAGCCTGCTGCCGAGGTTCTCTGGGCGTCTACGCGCGAGGTCCTCAATATCTTCCAGGCGGAGTCCGTTGGATGCCAGATCATTACGGTCCCCAATGCCCTTCTTGCCAAGCGCAAGAATTTCGGGAAAGATTTGCTTGAGTACTCGCTTGATACGGTCAAGGGCTTTGCCCGCGACATTCAGGCGCTTGGTTTTCATATCCTGCCCGAGGAGTAGGGGACGAGCATGCTGACCGATCTTCTTAAGCCCGAGCTTGTTGCCTGCCACGTCGAGGCCTCCGACTGGGAGGAAGCGATCAGGGCATGCGGTAAGTTGCTCGTAGACGCTGGCAAATGCGACCAGAGCTATGTTGACGCCATGATTTCATCGGTTCACAAATTCGGCCCCTATATGGTCTTGGAAGAGGGCATCGCCATGCCCCACGCTCAGGCAGATGGCAATGTGAGTGAAGCGGGGATCTGTATCGTCACGCTTGACCCTGCCATTGCGTTTGGACACGAGGATTTCGATCCGGTTCACGTGCTCGTGGGTATTTGCGCACCCGACCCCAAGGCTCATCTTGGCTGCTTGGCGGAGCTTTCGCAGATGTTCGAGGACGAGGACTGCGTTGCCAAGCTCAGCGCATGCGATGCGCCCGAGCAGGTTTTGGAGACCATGCGTTCATTCTTTTAGGCCTTAATGGCACGGCGATGCGTCGCCGCTTTTGGATAGAAGGAAAACCGTCACGTGTAGGAGAGGAAGGTTGCCATGCATATCATCACCGTATGCGGAAACGGCATCGGGTCCAGCCTGATGCTCGCTGGCAAAGTCGAGGAGCTTTGCGAGGAGGAGGGCATCGAGGCCGACGTTGAGTCTATGGACCTGAACGGTGCTTCTTCCGCAAATCCGGATCTGTTCATCACCGTTAAAGAACTCGCCCCCGAGCTCCACGGCAACGTTGTGATCGTTCGCAGCTATGTGAACAAGAAGAAGATCCGCGAAGACGCCCTCGAGGCAATCAAGGCGGCCGCCGCTAACGCCTAAAGCGGCACAAAAAAGGGCGGTTCCCTGTGGAAGAGGGAAACGCGCCCACGTTAGAGAGAAAGGAAGCGCAGATGCAAGCCATCCTTCCCATACTTGAGTTTATCCAATCGATTCTGACCAAGCCAGCGTGGATTATGGGTCTATTTGCCTTTGTGGGCCTTGTCGCGCTTAAGCGTCCTGCCCACAAGGTGATGACGGGCACCCTGAAGCCCATTCTTGGTTACATCATGCTGTCCGCCGGTGCCGCTGTTGTTCAGGAGAACCTTGCTCCGCTGGGTACCTTCATCGAGACCGGTTTCCACATCACCGGCGTCGTGCCCAACAACGAGGTCGTTGTTTCGATGGCTCAGAGCGTCCTCGGCGTTCAGACCATGATGATCCTGATTCTCGGCTATGTCGTGAACATTATCATTGCCCGCTTTACCAAGTTTAAGTACATCTTCCTGACGGGCCATCACAGCATGTTTATGGCCTGCCTGCTGTCTGCCGTTCTGCAGGCATCTGGCTTCCAGGATGTCCAGCTTGTCATCGTGGGCGGCATGTTCCTGGGCCTCGTGAGCGCTATGCTTCCCGCCGTTGGTCAGCGTTTCACCGAGAAGGTTACCGATGGCGATGAAATCGCCATGGGCCACTTCGGTTCACTCGCCTATTACATCTCCGCTGCAGTCGGTACGCTTTTTGCTAAGGACGCCGAGGAGAACAGCACCGAGAAGATCGAGGTTCCCGAGAAGTTCGCCTTCCTGCGCGACACTACCATCTCCACGGCTCTTACCATGGCCTTCTTCTACCTGGTTACCGCTTTCGCCGCTTACATCGCAGATCCTGCGGTCGTCACCAAGACCGCTGGCGGCGACAACGTGATTGTCTATGCCCTGACCTGTGCCCTGTCCTTTGCCGTTGGTGTCACCATCGTCTATAACGGCGTTCGTATGATCCTTGCCGACCTGGTCCCGGCTTTCCAGGGCATCTCCAACAAGCTGATCCCCGGTGCCATCCCCGCCGTCGACTGCGCCGTCTTCTTCCCCTATGCTCCCACCGCCGTCATCCTCGGCTTTGTCGCTTCCTTTATCGGTGGCGTGGTCGGTATGTTCATCGTGGGCGCTACCCTGGGCATCTTCATCATCCCGGGCATGGTTCCTCACTTCTTCTGCGGTGCTACCGCAGGCATCTACGGCAATGCTACCGGCGGTCGCAAGGGCGCAGCTCTTGGCGCTTTCGTCAACGGCCTGCTCATCACCTTTGCCCCGGCCCTGCTCCTGCCCGTTCTTGACGTCTTTGGCTTCAAGAACACTACGTTCGGCGACTTCGATTTCTCCGTCATTGGTATTACGCTTGGCCGCGCTGCCGAGGCCTTCGGTACCACCGGTGTCTACGCGATTCTTGCTGTCCTTCTGATCGTCGCCTTCGTCCCCAACTTCATCCACACCAAGGGTGCTGTGATTAACCACGTTGAGGAAGAGTAATCCAGGCATACGTTAAGCCCTAATCGGGCGGAGCTCCGATAACCGGCTCCTACACGGAAGCGGTGGCGTCTCAAATGAGGCGTCACCGCTTTTGTTTTGGAGTGGTTGTGAAAACGTACCGGTGAAGCGCTGTCTCTGCGCCGCGAACGGAATCAACCGCGATGATCAGCAAAAACGTTTTGCCGCTGGGGTGTCGATATAAAAATGGTAAAACTGCAAAACCGTTCGCCGAGAAGATGAAAACCCGCAGCTCACGCCTTGATAAACGTAGGTAAAGTGTTTAGCAGTTTATCGCCCATGTGCAAGCGAAAGGAATCAGGCAGATGGCAATCAAGGTGTTCGCTGACGGTGCAAATCTCGAGGGCATGCTCGACATGTACGAGAACGGCAACGTTCAGGGTTTCACGACCAACCCGTCCCTTATGAAGAAGGGCGGCGTGACGGATTACCGCGCGTTTGCCAAAGAGGTCTTGACCCACATCACCGATGTATCCGTGTCGTTTGAGGTCTTTGCCGACGACGTCGAGACCATGGAGGTCGAGGCGCGCGAGATCGCTACCTGGGCCGAGAACGTCTATGTCAAGATTCCGTGCGTGACTACCAAGGGCGAGTCCACCGCCGAGCTGGTCCGCAAGCTTTCGGCCGACGGCATCAAGGTCAACGTCACCACCATCTTTACGCCTGCGCAGGTCGACGAGATGGTCGAGGCCGTTGATGCCGAGACGCCATCCATCATCTCGCTCTTTGCCGGCCGTATCGCTGACACCGGCGTCGATCCCATTCCGTTTATGACGGAGTCGGTGAAGAAGGCCGCCGCCAAGCCCAACTGCGAGGTCCTGTGGGCGTCCACGCGTGAGCTTATCAATATTTACCAGGCGGAAGGATGCGGTTGCCAGATCATCACGGTGCCAAACAGCATCCTGGCCAAGCGTAAGAACATCGGCCGTGACCCGTATGAGGTCTCGCTCGATACCGTGCGCGGTTTTGCCAAGGATATCGCCTCGCTCGGTTTCCATATCCTGCCGTAACGCGAACGCTGGCTACATCGCGGGTTGTTCGCCCCGGCCTTTCCTTTCCCTATCGCTCACGCGCTTCGCGAGGGTCGCGCTAGGCAAAGGAAAGGCCGGGGCTGCCGACACGAACTTGCCGGTAGGTTGGTGATAGGCTTCCATATCCTGCCGTGGACAAAGGTACCCCCGCCTGCGCCGTGCAAAATTGAGAGTATTCAGCAAGGTAAAGGCTTTTACCAGCTGGGTGAAGCATGGAACAGCCCCCGTTTTGGCTCTGATGACGCTAAAACGGGGGCTGTTTCTTGCTTTTTCGTCTCTGAGGGGCATCCGGAACGGTGGAATATGCAGAATACTCGCGATTTTGCACGTCGCGAGAGGGGGGACCCTTGCTTTGGCGGTTTACTTCCTCTGCACCATGGTGAGGGAGATCTTCTTGCGGTCGCGATCGACCTTTTCAACCCACACCTTGACCGTGTCACCGACGCACACCACGTCGTTGGGGTGCTTGACGAAGCGGTTGGCCAGCTTGGAGATGTGCACGAGGCCGTCCTGGTGCACGCCCACGTCGACGAAGGCGCCAAAGTCGACGACGTTGCGCACCGTGCCCTTGAGTTCCATGCCGGGCTCCAGATCGTCGATGGAAAGCGCCGAGCGGCTAAAGACCACCTCGGGCGCGTCGTCGCGCGGGTCGCGACCGGGCTTCTTGAGCTCGTTGACAATGTCGATGAGCGTTAAGGTGCCGCAGTCCAGGTCGCTTGCCAGCGCCGAGATGCTGCCCAGGCGGCGCTCGATATCGGGCACGCCGCCGCGGCTGAGCTCGCTTGCCGCAACGCCGGCGTGCTCCAGGACGGCCGTGGCCACCTCGTAGCTTTCGGGGTGGACGCTTGTCGCGTCGAGCGGGTTCTTGCCGCCGCTGATGCGCAGGAAACCTGCGGCGTTGAGGTACGCCTTGGGTCCCAGCTTGGGGACCTTCTTGAGCTGGCGGCGATCGGTAAAGGCGCCGTTTTCCTCGCGGTAGGCCACGATGTTTTTGGCTACGCTCGGCGTGATACCAGATACGTAGCCCAGCAGGCTCGCGCTCGCGGTGTTGACGTCGACGCCCACGCGGTTGACGACGTCTTCCACCACGTGGCCCAGGGTGCGCGAAAGCTCGGCCTGGTCAAGGTCGTGCTGGTACTGGCCAACGCCGATAGACTGGGGCGGAATCTTGACGAGTTCTGCCAGCGGATCTTGCAGGCGGCGGCCCAGGCTCATGGCGCCACGTACGGTGACGTCCAGGTCAGGATATTCCTGGCTCGCGAGTTCGGAGGCGGAGTACACCGATGCGCCGGCCTCGTTGACGATGGTGTATCGCAGCCCGGGCGCCTGCTCGGCAATGAACTCCGAGACGACTTCCTCGGTCTCGCGGCTGGCGGTGCCGTTGCCGATGACGATGGTGTTGACGCCGTCTTTCTTGACGAGGCGGGCGAGCTCGCGCTTGGTGCCGGCGACGTCGTGGCGCGGCTTGGTGGGATAGACCACGCCGTGGTCGAGCAGCTTGCCGGTCTCGTCCATGACGGCGACTTTGCAGCCGGTGCGGTAGCCCGGATCGAGCGCGAGCACGCGGGCGCCGCGCACGGGGCGGGCCGAGAGCAGGCCCTCGAGATTCTTGGCAAAGACGTTGATGGCCTCGGTTTGGGCGCGAACGGTGAGCTTGGCACGGGCCTCGCGCTCAAGGGAGGGCGCCATGAGGCGCTTGTAGCCGTCGGCGATGGCGGCATCGAAGACGGGGGCGAAGACACCCTGGCGTCGGGGCCAACGGCTACCGAGGCGTGCCGTGGCGGCGGCGCCGTCGACGTTGACGCGTACGCGGAGCTTGCCCTCGCGCTCGCCGCGGTCGATGGCAAGGATGCGGTGGTTGGGGATCTTGCGCACGGGTTCGTCGTAGTTGTAGTAGGGCTCGTAGGGGGTCTTCTCGGCGGGGTCGGTGGCCTCGACGACGATGTCGGCGGTGTTTTGCGTAAAGGTGCGCAGGTCGGCGACGTTCTCCGGGTCCTCGGCCACCGTCTCGGCCACGATGTCGGCGGCGCCGGCGAGTGCCTTCTCGGGCGTGTCGAAGCCGGCCTGTTCGTTGACGTATGCCGCAGCGGCGTCGAGTGCGCTGCCCTTGGCCGATGCCTGCATGATGATCATATTGGCGAGCGGCTCCAGGCCGGCCTCGCGGGCCTTCTGCGCACGGGTCATGCGCTTTTTACGGTAGGGCTTGTAGAGGTCTTCGACGCGCTGGAGCTGTGTGGCCTCGCGAATCTGCTGCTCGAGCTCGGGCGTGAGTTTGCCCTGGGCGTCGATGAGCAGGATGACGTCCTCTTTACGCTGTTCAAGATTGCGCAGGTAGGACAGGCGCTCGTCGAGCGCGCGCAGGGCAACGTCGTCCATGCCGCCCGTTGCTTCCTTGCGGTAGCGCGAGATAAAGGGGATGGTGTTGCCCTCGTCGATGAGCTTGACGGCTGCCTCGACGTTGGCGGCCTTAAGGTTGAGCTCGCGGGCGAGCTGGGCGATAAGATCCATGGAACTCCTTGCGTTTATGGTGCATTTGCAGCACAGAGCCACCAAGGATACCACCCGTCCCAAAAGACTGTTTTGGGGCCGCGCCATGAAAACGGCCTATCTACTACGTTTGAACCGTATGGGTCGACCATCCCCGGTTTTCCGAGAACGCGCAACCTGTCTACCTGCGGTTTTTATTTCTCGAAATTTGGCATGGTTGAGGGCAATCGGTTAAACGTAGTAGATAGGCCCATTTCGTGGCGAACGAATCAATCCGAGGTACAAAATGGCTCCTGCTCCAGAAAAATCGTCGGCAAGGTAGCAAAATGCCCCGCGGGCAGGAGGCTGCTCGCGGGGCAAAGAAGAGGGGCTTATTTGTGGCGGACCGAGGGACTCGGCATGGGGTTTCTGCCGCGGCCGCTCTTAAGGCATTACAGCTCGACGAGCTGACCGGTCTCGGCGGCCTCCTTGATGGCGTTAAGCAGCGTGAGCGTCTTGACGTTGTCGGCGGGGGTCACGACGGGTTCGACCTCGCGGCGGACAACCTTCACAAAGTGCTTGAGCTGCATCTTGTGCGGCAGTGCCGGGTCGACGGCCGGAATCTCCATCTGCAGCGGCTTGTGCCAGTTGGAGGCGCCGTCGTAGGAGAACTGGTGCAGGCGGGGCAGCGACAGGGCGCCTTTGGTGCCGCCGATGAAGTAGGCGTCGGCGTCGAAGGGGCGGTACTGCGGATCCTCGCGGGCGGTCGCCTCCCAGTTCCAGGGGCTGGCGGTGGCGTCGGAGATGGTCATGCTCGCGAGCGCTCCGTCGGCAAAGCGAACGTTGACCACGGCGGAGTCCTCGGTCTCAAAGCCGCGGGCGGCGCTGGACTGCATGCCCTGGACGGCGACGGGCTCGCCCAGCAGGTAGCGGAGCAGGTCGACGTCGTGAACCAGGTTGACCAGGATCGGGCCGGCACCCTTTTTGCGGCGCCACTCGACATCGAAGTACTCGTCGTTCTTGTAGATCATGTAGTGGAAGCTCGACACGGTGAGCTTGCCCAGCTCGCCAGACTCGATGATCTCCTTGGCCTTGTTGACGAAGGGGTTGTGGCGACGGTGCTGACCCACGAGCACGGGCACGCCGGCGGTCTCGGCCTCGGCGGCGAAGGCCTGGGCATCCTCGAGATCGTTGGAGATCGGTTTTTCGACCAACGGCACGATGTTGCGCTTGATGGCCTCGCGGGCAACGCCCAGGTGCAGGTCGTTGGGGGTGGCGATGATGACGGCCTCGGGCTTGATCTCGTCCATCATCTGGGCGGGATCGGTGAAGAACGGCACGCCGGCGGCCTCGGCCGTGGCGCGGGCGCCCTCAAAGGCGTCGGCGATGGCGACGAGCTCGGCCTCGGGCTCCTCGGTGACAAAGCGGATGTGGTTGCGGCCCATGGCGCCGGCGCCGATGACGGCGATGCGGACGGGGTTGAGCTCAGACATTTCGACTCCTTAATACTGGTGACCGGTGGAATGCGACAAAGGGTCTGTCCCTTTGTCGCATCGGTAAAACTAGGCGGACTTCTTCTTGCTGTCGGAGACCATCATGTAGACGGTGAGCACGACGGCGATGGCGGCGATCACGATGGCGCCGTAGAAGGACTGCTGGTAGGCGGCGCTGCCGGCCTCGGCGTGATACAGCACAGCGGTGATGGGCTGGCTGATCCAGGTGGAAGCGGCATAGCCCAAGAACATGATGCCGTAGTTGACGCCGATGTTGCTGGTGCCAAAGGCGCCACCGGTGAGCGGCGGGTAGATGACGAGCAGGGCGCCAAAGCTAAAGCCGAGCAGGGCGAGCGCCACAAAGAACATGCTCTGCGTAAAGCTCATCGACATGATGACGAGCGCGACGATGGTGACGACAAGGCTGATGAGCAGCGACTTGTAGGCGCCGAGCTTGTCAATGATCTGGCCAAAGGACAGACGACCGACCAGGTTGGCGCAGGTGTTGACGGAGACCACTACACCGCCGAGGGCGACAGCTGCGGCGCACGTGGGGTCGGCGAAGAGCTGGACGGCGGCGATGGAGGCAACCTTGCCCACGAGCAGGGTGCCTGCAGTGGCAGCAAAGGCGAAGGTGACGATGAGGATCCAAAAGCGCGGGGTTTTGACCATCTCGCCCGGGGTGAGGTCGCCGAAGGTGCCGGCGTGTGCGCCGCCCTTGGGGGCCTCGAAGCCCTCGGGCAGCCAACCGGCCTCGGGGGCCTTCAGGAACAGGGCGGAGGCGGCGATCATCGCAAAGAAGATGACGCCGAGTGCCTTGAGGGCGCCAAAGATGCCCAGGCTCGGGATGAGCAGCGAGGCGAGCACCGGGGACAGCACGGCGGGGCCGGCGGTCGAAGCGGCCAGGGTGATGCCGGAGGCCAGGCCCTTCTTGTCGATGAACCACTTTTGGCCGGTGGTGAGCGCCGGGTTGTAACCCAGGCCGTTGCCGATGGCGGCGACGAGCGAGAACCACAGGTAGAACTGCCACGGCTCGGTGACGGTGCCAGACATGAACCAGCCCAGGCCGTAGCACACGGCGGCGGCGATCACGACGTTGCGGGGGCCGATCTTATCGGAGATGCGGCCGGCGAAGATGCCTGTCACGGCCATGATGGTCTGAAAGACCGGGAAAGCCCAGGTAAGGGCGCTGGACCACTCGGGGTAGACGGCGAGCAGGTTCTTGCTCACGACGGAATACAGCGCGATGGAGCTGATAAAGAACATGGTGACGCACGCGGCGGAAAGCACGACGGCGCGACCCTTGTTGGAGTTGGTGGAAGCCATTGGACTCTTTCTAATCGATGCGGGGGAGGGGCGGACACGTCCGCGGGGCCTCCCTGTCAGGCTGGTTTACTGGTCAGTGGGCTTTGCGACGCCAGACTCGTCGGACCAAAGCTCGACACCCTTGTTCTTGAGGTAGTTGTCGGCAAAGGCTCGACGGCCGCCGGGCTTGGCGGTGAGGTCGCCCATCATATTGGAGAAGCCGCCGTCGACCTTGATGGCGTCGCCGGTGGTAAAGTCCGAGCGCTTGGACGCCAGGAACATGACGGCGTTGGCGATATCGCTGACCTCGCCGATGCGGCGCGTGGCGATGAGGCGGCTGCGGCTCTTCTCGACCTCGGGGTCGGCGTAAAAGCTCGCCGACATGGGGGTCTTGACAAAGCAGGGCTCGACGCAGTTGGAGCGCACGCCGTAGGGGCCCCACTCGGCAGCCAGTATCTTGGACATCATGTTGACGCCCGCCTTGGTGGAGCTGTACACGCCCGAGAACGTCTCGGGGGAGTGGCTGGCAACGGTCGAGATGTGAACCAGGCGACCCTGGCCGGCCTTAATCATCTCGCGACCAAAGCGCTGCGAGGTGATGAAGTAGCCGGTAAGGTTGACGTTGAGGACCTCGTTCCAGTCGCTCAGCGGCAGGTCCTCCATGGCTGCGAAGCGCAGAATGCCGGCGGTGTTGACGAGAACGTCGACGCGGCCGAAGTTGGCGATGGTGGCGTCGACGGCGGCCTGAACCTCGGCCTCGTCGGTGGCGTTCATCTTGTAGCCCTCGGCGTGGATGCCAAACTCGGCAGCGAGGTCGGCGGCAGCGGCCTTGACCTTTTCCTCGTCCAGATCGAGCAGGACGACGTTGGCGCCGTTGCGGGCGAACTCGCGGCAAATCTCGACGCCCATGCCGCCGAGTGCGCCGGTCACGGCGCAGACATCGCCCTCGAGCTTAAGCCAATTGCTCATAGGAACTTCCCTTCTTGTGCCTCCCAGTGGGTCGCTCCCATTAACCGACCCACGTGGTTTTCGCTGGTTATCGTATGCTTAGCGTTCGCGCAGGTGAATTGCATATTTGTTAGAATGGCATTAACCGTAGGTTTACACTGTGCATTGAGGTTTGTTCTCGATTGAGCGTGTGACCTGCGAAAACGACCCCCTGCGGCGCTGTGGGCCCGCGCGTGCGAAAACGGGAGATTGACGTGTACGATCGACGACTTGACGCTATTTCGGCCGCCGTGGAGCTGGGAAGTTTCTCGCGTGCCGCGGCAAAGCTGCGCGTGTCGACCCCGGCGCTCGTCAAACAGGTGTCGGGGTTCGAGGCCGAGTTTGGCATCACGTTGTTCGAGCGCTCGCACTCGGGCGTCAAGGTGACGCCGGCGGGCGCGCTGTTGGTGGACGACGCGCGCTCGATCATGCGCCAATCCGAGGATGCGTTGCGCCGCGCCCGGCGAGCGGCGGGCGATGGCGGTGCGGTGCGCCTGGGCGTATCGATGATGTGCCCGGGGCGCCACACGCTCGCGCTGTGGCCGCAGGTGCACGACATGGAGCCGCGCTTGCGTTTTGAGATTGTGCCGGTGGGGGACCTTTACGATGAGCGCGAGACCGTCATGCGCAGTCTGGGGCGCGAGGTGGATGTGGTGCAGTCGAGTTTTTCTACCCCACGCTGGGGTGATGCCTGCCAAAAGCTCCGCATTGTCAACGTGCCGTTTTATATCGACCTGCCGCGCACGAGCCCGCTGGCACGCAAGAACCGTATTTCGATCGCCGACTTGGAGGGTATGCGTCTGCGCGTACTGCGCCACGGCAACGACGCCATGGACAGCCTGCGCATCGACCTTTTGGCCGACGGCGGCGTGGACGTGATCGACGTGGACAGCTTTGACTTTGCGCTCTTTAACGAGGCCGAGGAAAAGGGCGACGCGGTGCTCACCTGCGGCGCATGGTCGGGCGTGCACCCGGCCTTTGTGGGCGTGCCGTTCCTGTGCGGCCGTGAGGTGCCGGTCTTTCTGCACTACCCGCTCGAGCCAACCCTCCAAGTACAAAAATTCGTCAACGCCATGGCCCAACTCCTCAAGTAGCTAATTTAGGACGGGGCTTTTTTAGCTGCATCGGGCATGGTCCTGGATAAGGGGCCTACTTATATCGGGGCTTGTTTATTCGGCAAGCAGTATTTGCAGGTAATCGCGCTTTCCGTGGAGGACGCGGTCGATATAGACCTTCTGGTGAAAACGGTAAAACGCGAGATAGCTGTCACAGACCACGAACCGGTAATCGGAGCGTAGGGGATAGATCGAAGAGAGTGGCGTACCCGACTCTGGGAAGCTGGATAGCAGGTCTATCCGAGCGAGGATGCCCTCTACGATTCTCTCCGCTGCTGCGGGATTGTCCTGTTCGACGGCAATGTAGTCCCAGATATCGTCGAGATCTTGCAGAGCCAGCGGAGAGTAGACGATCTCGCAGCTATGCATGGCTTGCGGCCTTGCGGCGGAAGTGTGCGGCGACGTTGTCCGACGAGACCCATCCGCTCTCCTCGCCCGAGCTGCGCCCGCGCTCAAGCTCCGACATCAGCGTGCTGATGGCACAAAACCGGTCGTAGTCTTTCATGTCGAGCACAGCGTAGCAACCGTGCCCGTTTTTGGTCAGAAAGACCGGGGAGCCCTCGTGGACGTCGGAGAGCACCTCGTTGTAATTGCGTAAATCGGAAACAGGCTTAATGGCAGGCATGTAAGGCTCCAATCGATGTACGGGAACTTACGATAAATTATACGAATAATATGCAGCTCCTGCCAACCAAAACACCCACACAAAACGAGCCCCTGGCCAAACGACCAGGGGCTCACAAACTTTTATTCCGCTCTAAATGACGGGCGATTGCGCGCAGGAGGGTGCCCCGGGGGCGGCGGGGTATTTCCTCCGCGCGCAGTTTCGCAGCGCAGCGAGAATGTTTGAGCACGGAGGAATTACCCCGACGCCCCCGGGGCACCCTCCGTCAGTAACTGGTCCTACTCCAGCTCAAACGCGCCGGTGTACAGCTGGTAGTAATACCCGCGCTTAGCGATCAGCTCGTCATGGTTGCCGCGCTCGATGATGCGGCCGTGATCCAGGCAGATGATCGCATCGGAGTTGCGCACGGTGGAGAGGCGGTGCGCGATGACAAACGTCGTGCGGCCCTCCATGAGCTTGTCCATGCCCTCCTGCACGATGGCCTCGGTGCGGGTGTCGATGCTCGACGTGGCCTCGTCCAGAATCATTGCCGGCGGATCGGCGACGGCAGCGCGGGCGATTGAGATCAGCTGGCGCTGGCCCTGCGACAGCTGGGCACCGTTGCCGGTGAGCATGGTGTCGTAGCCGTCGGGCAGGCGGGTGATAAAGTCGTCGGCGCCGGCGAGCTTTGCCGCCGCGATGCACTCCTCGTCGGTGGCGCTCAGGTTGCCGTAGCGGATGTTGTCCATCACGGTGCCGGTGAACAGGTTCACGTCCTGCAGCACCACGCCCAGCGAGCGGCGCAGATCTGCCTTGCGGATCTTGTTGACGTTGATGCCGTCGTAGCGGATCTTGCCGTCGGCAATGTCGTAGAAGCGGTTGATGAGGTTGGTGATGGTCGTCTTACCGGCACCGGTGGCGCCGACAAACGCGACCTTCTGGCCCGGCTTGGCAAACACGGACACGCCGTGCAGCACCTCGTGGTCGGGCGTGTAGCCAAAGTCCACGTTGTCCATGACCAGGTCACCGCGCAGCGGCACGTACTCGATCTCGCCGGTTGCGCGGTGCGGATGTTTCCATGCCCACATGCCGGTGTGGTGGTCGGCCTCCTCGAACTCCCAAGTCTCGGGGTTCACCTGTGCGTTGACGAGCGTCACGTAGCCTTCGTCGGCCTCGGGCTTCTCGTCGATGAGCTCAAAGATGCGGTCGGCGCCGGCGAGGCCCATGACCACGGCGTTGATCTGCTGCGAGATCTGGCCGATCTGTCCGCAGAACTGCTTGGTCATGTTAAGGAACGGCACCACGACGGCGATGGACAGCGCCATGCCCGAGATGCTCAGGTTGGGCACGCCCAGCGCCAGGAAAATGCCGCCGGCAAGGGCCACCAGCACGTAGAGCAAGTTGCCCAGGTTCATAAGGATGGGCATGAGGATGTTGGCGTACATGTTGGCCTTCTGGGAGACTTCGAAGAGCTTTTCGTTGCGCTCGTCAAAATCGGCCTCGGCGGCAGACTCGTGGCAGAACGCCTTGACGACCTTCTGACCGTTCATGACTTCCTCGATATGGCCCTCGACCACGCCGAGCTCGGTCTGCTGCGCAATGAAGAAGCGCGCGGAGTTGGAGCCGAGCAGCTTGGTCATAAAGGTCATAAAGGCGACGCCGGCGATGATGACCAGGCACATCCACACGCTGTAGTACAGCATGATAAAGAACACCGTGACGATGATGATGATCGTCATGAGCAGGTTGGGCAGCGACTGGCTGATCATCTGACGCAGCGTGTCGATGTCGTTGGTGTAGTGGCTCATGATATCGCCGCGCTGGTGCGTGTCGAAGTAGCGGATCGGCAGGTCCTGCATACGGTTGAACATCATCTCGCGCAGCTTCTCCAGCGAGCCCTGCGTGACGATAGCCATGGCGCGGTTCCAGAAGAGCGAGGACAGGACACCGACGCCGTAGATGCAGGCGAGGGTGGTCACGAGCTGCAGAATCTTGGGCTGTGCGGCTTCCCAATCGCCCGACTGCCACGATTCGCTAATAATCTGCAGGGCGCTCTGCAGGAAGGTCGCGCCGATGGAGTTGATGATGGCGCAGAGCACCACGCCGGCGACGACAAGGGGCAAAAGCACGGGATAGAAGCCAAAGAGCGTCTTGATGAGGCGCGACATGGTGCCGCCCTTACGGTTGAGCGCGCGCTCGGCGGTCGTTGCCTTACTCATGTGCCTCGCCTCCTTCCTGGGTCTGAGCTTGCGTTGCGGATGCCTCGGTGTCGGCCTCGACGGCCCCTTCGCCCTCGGCAGACATCTTGTTTTGCGAGGTAAAGGTCTCGCGGTAGATCTCGCTCGTCTTGAGTAGCTCGTCATGGTTGCCGATCTGCGCGATACGGCCGCCCTCCATGACGATGATGCGGTCTGCGTCCTGCACGGAGCTGATGCGCTGGGCGATGATGAGCTTGGTCGTGTTGGGCAGATAGCTTGCCAGGCCTGCGCGAATCTTGGCGTCAGTCTTGGTGTCGACGGCGCTGGTGGAGTCGTCCAGGATCAAGATCTTGGGGCGACGCAACAGGGCGCGTGCAATGCACAGGCGCTGCTTCTGACCGCCCGAAACATTAGAGCCGCCCTGTTCGATCCAGGTGTCGTAGCCCTTGGGGAAACCGTCGACAAACTCGTCGGCGCAGGCCAGATGCGCTGCCTCGCGGACTTCCTCGTCGGTGGCGTTCGGGTCGCCCCAGCGCAGGTTCTCGGCGATGGTGCCGCTAAACAGCACGTTTTTCTGCAGCACCATGGCGACCTGGTGACGCAGCGCGTCCAGGTCGTAGTCGCGCACGTCCACGCCGCCCACGCGCACAGCGCCTTCGGTGGTGTCGTACAGGCGGGCGATGAGGTTAACGAGCGTGGACTTGGCCGAGCCGGTGCCGCCGATGATGCCGATGGTCTCGCCGCTCGTAATGTGCAGGTCGATATCGTCGAGCGCCTGGCGCTTCGCATGCTTGGAATACTTAAAGCTCACGTGGTCAAAGTCGATGGAACCGTCGGCAACCTCGAGCACGGGCTCGGCGGGATCGGCGATCGTGGGCTCGGCGGCCAGCACCTCGGCAATGCGGTGTGCCGATTCGTCGGCCATGGTCACCATGACAAAGATCATCGACAGCTGCATCAGGCTCATGAGAATCTGGAAACCATAGGTAAAGGTCGAGGAGAGCTGGCCCACGTCGAACAGCGTGCCCTGGCTCGTGATGATGAGCTTGGAGCCCAGGTAGATGATGACGACGAACGCGCCGTTGACGCAGATGTTCATCATGGGGTTGTTAAAGGCGAGCAGCTTCTCGGCGCGGGTGAAGTCCATCTGGACGTCGCGTGCGGCGGTCGCGAACTTCTCCTTCTCAAAGTCTTCGCGCACATAGCTCTTGACCACGCGCATGCCGGTGACGTTTTCCTCGACGGACTCGTTAAGGGCGTCGTACTTGTGGAACACGCGCGAGAAGATGGGACGCACCTTAAAGATGATAAAGAACAGTCCAAAGCCCAGCAGCGGAATGATGACCAGGTAGACCATGGCGACGCTGCCGCCCATGATAAATGCCATGGTAAAGGCGAAGATCAAGACCAGCGGCGCGCGCACGGCGATACGGATGATCATCATAAAGGCCTGCTGCACGTTGTTGATGTCGGTGGTCAGGCGCGTGACGAGCGAGGAGCTCGAGAACTCATCGATGTTGGCAAAGCTGAACGTCTGGATTTTGTAGAACAGGTCGTGACGCAGGTTCTTGGCGAAGCCGCAGCTCGCATGGCTGCAGGTGACGCCTGCCGCGGCGCCAAAAGCAAGCGATGTCAGCGCGATGAGCACCAAAAAGCCTGCGGTGGGAAGCATCTCGGCTACGGTGGCGCCGTCTTTGATAGCGTCGATCAGGTTGGCGGTGATAAATGGAATCAGCATCTCGCAGAGCACCTCGCCAAGCACGAGCAACGGCGTGGCAACGGTGACTTTCATATAGTCGCGGATGCTGCCCATGAGGGTTTTAATCATCCAGTTCCTCCCAGGTTACACGGATTTTCTCGAGCATTTCGGCGAGGTCCTCGCGCTCGTCGTGGGTGAGCGCGCTAAAGGCCCGTTCTCTAAAGCGAATGCGGGCTGCCTGGTCGATGCGGGCGTTTTCCCGGCCGGTTTCGGTCAGGCGAATGGTGAGCTGCCGTCGATCCTTGGGGTTACGGCTGCGCTCGATGAGGCCGTTGAGCTCGAGCTTGGACAGGATCTCGGAAAGCGATCCCGGCTTGAGGTCAAAGTGCATGCCGAGCTCCTGCTGCGACATCTCGCCGCCGGGTTGCTTGGCCAGCAGGCAGATGATGGGCGCCTTGCCGGACACGCCTCCGCCATGAAAATGCATGTAATGGCCGCAAAAGCCCAGGCCGCTCAGGATGCGCTTGGCGAGTTTGTCTTCGGCGCTGACCGCTTCGGGTATGTCTACCGGTTGCGACGGGTCACCGCCGGGCTCATGCGGAAGGACGAGTGGTTCAACACACATATCTAAGCTTCGCTCCTTTCTTTAGTTAGGTAGTGCAATTGTTTTGTGCCTAACTAATCTAGGAGCATAAGAAATGAATGTCAAGGTACCAAACTTATTAAGTTACGGCGTTTTACCAAACGCCGTAACCGCTCGACGCTGCAAACGCTCCCAAGCGGCAATCTGATCCCTGGGGGGACGGAGGAAAAGGTATCGTTTTGGGCTGCGATGATGCCTTTCGAAGCGGCCTTGCCAAAAACTATGCCTAATTACTACGATGAATCCAGCATCGCTGACCACAACAGCTGTTTCTGAAAAAACGCAAGCTATCTACCTGCGGTTTTGTTGGAGAGAAATTCGTTGTGGTTAGAGGCGGGCGGTTAAACGTAGTAAATATGCATAGTTTTGAAATGGCGCTATATGAGTAGCATCAACTAGGCCGCCATGGAGCAAACAGCCCCCATTTCCGAAACCTTTCCGCAACAATTTGCCCTTCGTACCGCTCGCCTCCGCCCACAATGCCTCCTGCGCTACACTTAGTCGCACTGTGGCGCTGCTGCGCCGCACCCGAAACAAGGGAGACCCTCATGAAGAATACTCAGCTGCTGCTGATCAACGATATGTGCGGCTACGGCAAGGTCGCGCTCTCCGCCATGCTGCCGGTGCTGTCGCACATGGGCTACCGTATCCATAACCTGCCGACGGCCCTCGTTTCCGATACGCTCAACTACCCCAAGTTCTACATCCACGACACCACGGAGTACGTGCGCCAGAGTCTCGCTATCTGGGAGGAGCTCGGCTTTGAGTTCGACGCCATCTCCACCGGCTTTATCGTGACCGAGGAAGAGACGCGCATCATCTCGGACTTTTGCCACCGCCGCGCGCAAAAGGGCACCAAGGTGTTCGTCGATCCCATCATGGGCGACAACGGCAAGCTCTATGCCGGCGTGCCCGAGTCCACGATTGGCCTTATGCGGCACCTGCTGGAGTGCGCAGACTACGCGGTGCCCAACTACACCGAGGCCTGTCTGCTCACCGATACGCCTATTGCAGAGCAGATCACGCCCGATGAGGCCCGCGTCCTTGTGGACGCCGTGCGCGAGTTGGGTGCCAAGTCGGTGGTCATTACGAGCGCCGTGGTCAATGGCACGAACGCGGTTATCGGTTACGACCATGTAGCGGGGGAGTACTTCACGATTCCCTTTGAGCTCATTCCGGTCTATTTCCCGGGCACGGGCGACACGTTCTCGGCGGTGCTCGTCGGCCGCGTTATGGCAGGTTGGAGTCTGCAGCGCGCGACGAGCGATGCCATGCGCGTAGTAGCCGAGCTTATCGAGCGCAATGCCGACCAGGAGGATAAGTCCGCCGGCCTTCCCATCGAGGCCTGCCTGGATGTGATTGACCATGAGTAACGCCGACGAGAGTGGTACCGAGGCCACGGGCGAGAACAAGCCGCTCGGCGCGCCGCGCGGCAAGCGTCCGCGTATCCGCGTGAGCTGCGTGGACCAGCTGGGTGCGTGCCGCTGCCACCATGGTCACAAGCCGGGCGACGTCTTTGATTTCGACCGAGACCGCGGCAAGATGTGCGCCATGGCCTGCCATGTGGGCTTTCCCTATATTGATATCCTGCGCTATGGCGGAACCGTGCCTGGCAACGAGCCTGGTACGGCAAAGTTCTGCTGCCCCGAGGTCGACACCCTCAACGTCTGGCTCGCCGAGATCGTCGACGAGTAGTTGAACGTGGATTTTCTCCCACCGAGAAAATGAGCGTGGATTTTCTCCCGTTTAGAGCGCACTTGAACGCTCAAAGTGGGAGAAAATCCACGCTCAATTTGTATGCGGGAGATAATCCACGCTCGTTTTATGCCAATGGCGCACCTCGCGAGCTCGCTTGCCTACAGCTGCTCGAGCATAGCGATGCAACCGTCGAGTACGTCGCGGTAGGTGGCATCGAAGTTGCCGGTGTACCAGGGATCGGCCACGTCGCCGGAACGATCGGTCCAATCGAGCAGGCGCGTAATCTTGCCGTCGGGGTCGTCGCCAAAGAGGCGACGCAGGCCGCGCGCGTTCTCAGCATCCATATAGACAATGTGATCCCAGTCGCCATACTCCGCGCGACGCACCTGACGTGCGCGATGTGCGACGACGGGAATCCCGACCTCGCGTAGCTTGGCAACGGTACCGTGATGTGGCGGGTTGCCAATCTCCTCGGTCGAGGTCGCAGCGGAATCAATGACAAACTCGCCCGCGCGCCCGGCGCGCCGCACCAGCTCGGTAAACACCGACTCAGCCATCGTCGAGCGACAGATATTTCCATAGCAGATAAACAGTACACGTTGCATATGCGGTTTCCTTTCGATCACCACCATCGAGCTCGAGTATCTCATCTACGCCTACGCCCTCGTCCGCTTGCGCTCCCAACGTGCCAGCTTAATCGTCACCAGCGTAAGCGCCCAGGCCACAAGCGAGAACGCGGCACCAACCGCGCCCACGCAGACAATGCCAACTCCGCTTACCACGGCTCCGCCTACCGCGGTGCCAAACGAAATGCCGACGTTAAACGCCATGGGCTCAACCGAACTTGCGAGTACCATCGACTTGGGGTGGCGGCTGCGTGCCACGTCCATAAAGTGCGTGATGCACGACACCGAGAACAGGTACATGAGCAGCGCCAAGCTAAAGACAAAGACCAGCGCGAGCGGCATGGTGCCGCCCACGGCAAACAGCCCGAGCAACGCCGCAGCCTGCAGCACAAACGTCACAAGCAGTGCCTTCATGCCAAAACGTGCGTCGATCCATCCGCCCAGGATGTTCGAGATCAGGCAGAACACGCCGTAGGCCATAAGCGTGGTGCTCGCCTGAACGGTGCCCATGCCCAGCACCTGCTCAAGATAAGGCGTCACGTAGCCGTAGAACACATAGACCGAGCCTACGCCAAACAAAAAGATGAGCATGCCGGTGATGATGCTCGGCTCGCGCAGCAGACCCGCCTGCTCGCGAAAGGTGGCAGGCTCGTCGGTTTGCCCAGCGCGCGGCATAAACGCCACGAGCGCTCCGCAGATCAGAACGGCAAAGGTCAGCGTGCCGTACATGGCCACGTGCCAGTCGAGCGTGTCGGCCACGAACTTGCCAATCGAAGTGACAAAGACCATTGCCACGGAAAACGCACCATATACCACCGAGATGGCAAGCGAAGTTTGCTGCGGGGACAGCAGCTCGGGGATGTACGTCACGCCCACGGCGAGCAGTGCGCCCGAGACAGAGCCCAGGACAATGCGCGAGATAAACAGTACCTGGAAGTTGGGCGCCAACGCCATGACCAGGTTGCCGAGCACAAAGACGATGCTATAGCACACGAGCAGCTGATAGCGGCGGAATCGCCCCGTGCTGAGTGCAAGCACCGGCGTGGCGATGGCGTAGACGAGCGCGAACACGCTGATGAGCTGGCCTGCAGTGGCAAGTGATATTCCGAGTTCCGTTGCCAAGTCGCTTTCGATGCCGATGACCACGAACTCTGAGCAGCCGAGCGAGAATCCCAACAGCACGAGCAGCGCCAGGCAGAGCTTGGTGCGCGCGGGGGAGAGCGCGGCGGCGGTTGACTTACTTTTAGACGTGGTTGCGGCGGTCAAGGTTGTCACTCCAATGTCGCATGAATAAGCGGGATTCAATCCCTGCAACTCTAACAGAATGTGTCAGGTGCCTGCCCCCTTTGTCGCAGGCTGTGCTTGCCTGTATAGTCGCAATACAGGCGAAGATGGTCTCAGGTACATCGCGGGCGACAGGAGATCCCATGGGTATGCATACGACAAAGGTTGCGGTGGGCGAGGGCAAGTTTGCGCTCGAGGCCCAGCTGACGGTGACGCCGCGAGGCATGGCGGTGTACGCCTGCTCGCCGGAGTTCGCACACCTGGGCGCCACGGCGCAGGCCATTCCGCGCCCCGAGCCCGGCCGTACGGCGACGGTGAGCATCCTGGCCGTTCCGTGTCATCGAGACGAGATCCCGGCGCACGATATCGCGGCGGCGCTGGCCACGCGCTTTGGCGTGCCGGTCGTTGCAAGCACGGGCTTTCATGTGGAGAACGCGACCGCGGACGACTTGCGGCGCATGCTCGATACCACCAAGGAGCTCATCGCCGCGCTCGAAGGCGCCGCAGCCCGCATCCTGCGCGCAGGCTGGGATGAGGGTGGCGCCGGCGCCGAGGTCGTGGCGGTCAATGGCGCGACTGGCGAGGCGCTCGGCCCCGTCGATCGCATCGAAGCCCATGTGGGCGAGGGCATTCTGCACCAGGCATTTTTGACGCTTTTGGTCGAGGGTCAGGGCGAAGACGCGCGCCTGCTGCTCTGTCGCCGCAGTCCGCTCAAGCGCCTGTGGGGCGGGGTGCTGGCCGATGGCTGTGCCGGTCATCCGCTCCCCGGGGAAGACGTTGTCGCCGCCACGGCGCGTCGCATCAACGAAGAGCTTGGTGTTACGCGCGAGCCCGATCAGCTCAAGCACCTCGGTCGCGTGGTGTATCGCGAGGACCACGGCGACGGCCGCTGCGAGTGCGAGTGGTGCGAGGTCTTCCTTGCCCATGTTGAGCCGGGCGAGCTGCATATCAACCAAGAGGAGATCTCGGAGGTACGACGCGTGACCCCATCCGAGCTCAAAGGCTACCTGCAGGGCCACCCCGAGCAGCTGGCCCCTTGGCTCCGCGAGGCTCTGGAGGTCCCCTCCATCCGCGCAGCCCTCGCTATGTGAAAAAAGACAGTCCCTTTGCCACATCCAAACCGTCACAACATTTGATGAAAATCTCGAAAACGAGGAAAAGCGTCGAATGTTGTGACGCTTTTTGTCCAGGGAATCGCTTCTCATCCAAAAAATCCGCTTGACTGTATTGCCGCAACACAGCGCAACGTAAGGGGTGTCCGATAACGGGCGCCCCTTTTTAAGCGGCAACGTGGCTGCGAATCCGGAGCGCCCTCAACAAGAAAGGTGGGGAGATGGAAGCGGAAAAGAAGGCGTTTAAGATCACCAAGCGCGAAATTGGCTTTGTGCTGGGTATCGTTGTCTTTTTGCTGGTGAAATTTCTTCCTTTGGCGGAGCTGAGCTCGACGGTCGAGCTCACGGTCGGCGGCCAGACCTGTCTGGCACTGACGCTCGCCACGGTGGTGTTCTGGGCATGTGGCGTGGCGCAGCCAGGCTTTGTGGGCCTGCTCTACTGCGCGCTGCTTGTTCTGTTTAAGGTGTGCGTGGACGACACGGGCGCCGCGAGCATCTCGGCGACGGTCGCCTCCACGTTTAGCTCGTGGACCAAAGCCACCATGTGGCTCGTCATCGGCGCTTATCTCATCGCCAGCGCGGTCAAGGAGTCGGGCCTGGGCGAGCGCATCGCCTATGCGTTTATGCTCAAGTTCGTGCGCGACGCCAAGTCGCTCATCATCTCGATCTTCGCGCTCACCTTTGTGCTGTCGCTGCTGATCCCGCATCCGTTCCCCCGCGCCTTCCTCATCCTCGCCGTCGTCTCGGTCATCGCCGAGTCCGCCGGCTACGGTGACGACGACCGCGGCAAGCTCGGCTTCCTCGTGTTTGCCGCTGCCGCCCCGGGCTCCATGTTCTTCCTGACGGGCGACTCCACGCTCAACCCGCTCGTTGCGCAGTACAGCGCCGAGGCCGGCGGCATGAGCCCGTCGTTTGTCGACTGGTTCCTGTACATGAGTGTGCCCATGCTGGTCGCGCTGCTGTGCACCCTGTTCCTGGGCCTCTTCCTCTTTAAGCCCAGCAAGGAACTCGTCTACGATCGCGAGCAGATCGTGGCCAAGCAGGCTGCGCTCGGCAAGCTCTCCGTCAAGGAGATCCGCACCATCGTGTGGCTTGTCATCGCCATCGCGCTGTGGCTCACCGTCTCGGGCGATTACATCGGTTGGGTCACCCTGGCCATCGGCGTTGCCCTCGCTATGCCCATCGTCGGTGAGGTCCTCACCCCCGCCAGCTGGAACGCTGTCGACATCAAGTCCCTCATGTTCCTGACGGCCGCCATGGCCGTGGGCTCCGTGGGCGGTGCCACCGGCATGAACGCCTGGATCGCCGATGTCGTGCTTCCCAGCTCCGTGCCCGAGAACATCTTTCTGTTCGCCCTGCTTGTCGCCGCGCTCTCCATGATCATCCACATGTTCATGGGCTCGGTCATGGCCGTGCTCGGCGTGTGCGTGCCGGCGTTCATCAGCTTCGCGGCCGGCTCCAGCGTGAGCCCGCTCGCCGTGGCGCTCATTGTCTTCACGTCCATCAACATCCACTACATCCTGCCGTTCCATAACCTGCCGATCCTTATCGGCGAGGGCAAGGACGCCGGCGGCTACACCTCCAAAGAGGCCATGCGCATGGGCATTCCCCTTACCGCGGTCGTCTTTATCGTCGTGCTGGTCGAGGCCGCCTGGTTCCACCTCTTTGGCCTGATGTAAGCGGCCGAGCGCTCTGGCTGTAGGCAGCTGAGCGCATGAGCTGCGAGTGGTCGAGTGCTCCACCCATGAGCGCTGCGGTCCCATTACGTTACCCAGCCCGGCGGTACACCGCCGCCGGGCACTCTCCCGAAAGGAGCAACCACCCATGTCCGTCAACGATGCTTCCCAGATTCACGACCTGCGTTCTGCACTCGACTTTTTGCGCGAGATGCCCGGCCAGCTGCTCGAGACCGACACCCAGGTCGATCCGGACGCCGAGGTCTCGGGCGTCTATCGCCACGTCGGTGCCGGCGGCACCGTTATGCGTCCGACCAAAGAGGGTCCGGCGATGGTCTTCAACAACGTCAAGGGCTTTGACGATGCCAAGGTCTGCATCGGCATGCTTGCCAGCCGCAAGCGCGTTGCCGCCCTGCTCGACCTGGACGAGGAGCACCTGGGCCTCGAGATCGGCAAGCGCTTCGAGAACCTGATCGCGCCCGAGCAGATCGCCGAGGGTGCGCACGTCGACTGTCAGGAGGTCGTGTACAAGGCGACCGACGAGGGCTTTGACCTGCGCAAGATCGTTCCCGCTCCTACCAACACGCCCGTCGACGGCGGCCCCTACATCACCATGGGCCTCGCCTACGGCACGAGCCCCGACGGCTCCCAGTCCGACGTGACCATCCACCGCTTCTCCTGCGTCGACAAGGATAAGCTTGCCATGTGGATTACCCCCGGCAGCCGTCACTTGGGCGCGTTCTTTGACGAGTACTGCCAGCGCGGCGAAGACATGCCCATCTCCATCTCCATCGGTTTGGACCCCGCCGTGTACATGTGCTGCGGTTTTGAGGCTCCCACCACACCGCTCGGCTTCAACGAGCTGCAAATTGCCGGCGCCCTGCGCGGCCACGCTGTCGAGCTTGCCGACTGCGTCACCGTTCCGCAGAAGTGCATCGCCAATGCCGAGTACGTGCTCGAGGGCTACCTCATGCACGACGAGACCATCAACGAGGACGTCAACGGCCACGGCTACGCCATGCCCGAGTTCCCCGGCTACACCGGCGGCGCCAAGGTCTGCCCGGTGATCAAGATCACCGCCGTCACCACGCGTGTCAACCCCATTATGGAGAGCTGCATCGGCCCTTCGCACGAGCACGTGTCCATGGCCGGTATCCCCACCGAGGCTTCCATCTACAAGATGGTCGAGACCGCTATCCCGGGCCGCCTGCTCAACGTCCACGCTGCACCCTGCGGCGGCGGCAAGTTCGTTGCCATCATGCAGTTTAAGAAGTCGAGCAAAAATGACGAGGGCCGTCAGCGCAACGCCGCCATGCTCGCCTTCTCGGCATTCTCCGAGCTCAAGCATGTGATCTTGGTTGACGAGGATGTTGACATCTTTGATATGAGCGACGTGATGTGGGCCATGACCACGCGCTTCCAGGCCGACGTCGACCTCATCACCATCCCCGGCTGCCACTGCCACGTGCTCGACCCGTCCAACGACCCCGCGTTCGACCCCACGATTCGCGAGCACGGCATCGCCTGCAAGGCCATCTTCGACTGCACGGTTCCGTTCGACCTCAAGAAGAATTTCATTCGCTCGCAGTTCATGGAGATCGACAAGGACAAGTGGGCCAAGGAGATTGCTTTCTAAGGTTCCGGCGTTCTACCGAACGTCGGACCACTCGACGCTGCGCCCGCGCCTGGCGGGCAATCTGCCCCTCAACTGCGAAGGCATGGGCATAAGCCCTATGCCTTCTTGTTTCGGGGCACCTTGCCTCGCCAGACGCGCGCTCGCTGACATTGCCCGACCTATAGCTGCCATTTTGTTGTTAGGAGTTGTCATGCCTGAGTCTTCTGTCCGTCCCCGTCGCATCGTCGTTGGCGTTTCGGGCGCCAGCGGTGCCGCGCTGGGCCTTGAGTGCCTCAAATGCCTGCGCCAGGCCGGCGCCGAGTCGGCGCTTGTCGTCACGCGCGGGGGAGAGATCACCATCGAGCAGGAGCTCGGCATGACGCTCGACGAGTTTGTCGCGCACGCCGATGTGGTCTACGACAACAAGAACATCGGCGCCGCCATCGCAAGCGGCACCTATCCGGTCGACGGTATGATCGTGGCCCCGTGCTCCATGAAGACGCTCGCCGGCATCGCGAGCGGCTACAGCGACAATCTGTTGCTGCGTGCGGCCGACGTGCAGATGAAAGAGCAGCGCCGCCTGGTGCTCATGGTGCGCGAGACGCCCTTCAGCGCCATTCATGTCGACAACATGGCGCGCCTTGCGCGCGTACCGGGCGTCATGCTCATGCCGCCCATGCTCACGTTTTACAACGGCCCCGCCACGCTCGATGACGCGGTGCACCACATCGCCGCCAAGGCGCTCGAGGCCGTCGGCGTGTCATGCGCAAACTATAAGCGCTGGTCATAGGCGTCTTTAGGGTAGGATACGAGTAGTGTTTGAGCCCGCTGCCCCTGTGGGCGGCGGGCTTTGTGCGCAAAAAGGATGTGTCGGGAGGACCTATGCAGACGGGCATGTATGCGATTAGCGAGATGGCGAGTTTGTTTAACGTTTCGCGCCAAACGCTCATCTACTACGACAAGATCGGCCTGTTTAAGCCCGCCGTGGTTAACGAAAAAGGCTACCGTTTCTATTCGCCCACGCAGATCCCGCTCATGCGTCTGATCTGCATGCTGCGCGACCTAGGGCTCGAACTCGATGAGATCGACCGCCTAGCCTCGACGTTCGACATTAGCGAGATGACCGACCACCTGCGCTCGCGGGTGCAGGCGCTCGACGAGCAGATTGCCGGGCTCAAAGCCGAGCGTGCGAGCGTGCAGGAGCGTCTGAGCTTTTACGACGAGGCAGTTTACTGGCGCGAGCGCGAGGGCAAGCCGGAGCTCAAGCAGTTCGAGCGCCGCTTCGTGGTCTTTGAGGAGTTTCCAGGCGATATCGAGCGCGGCCGCTCGATGCTTCACCCCACGCTCATGCGGGCCATCCTGCGCATGCGTGCGTTGACGGGCACGCGCCCTATGCGCGGCTGGGGTGCCATGCTGCGTCGTGAGGCGCTGCATTCCGACGACCCCGTCGCCGGCGCCGGCTCCTTTGCCGTGCTACCGCGCGGTGTCGAGGAGCTGCTGCCGAGCGATCCCGCCGAGCTGGCAGAGATCGGCATCGAAGTGCTGCCCGAGGGCACATATCTGTGCATGAGCCGCTGGGGCATGCCGTACGAGCCCGAGGGCATCCGCGCCGTCGTGGCCTGCATGGACAAGCACGCGCTCCAGCCCGTTGGCAACGCCTTCGACTTTTGCTACCTCGATACTACGAGCTACGACGAGTCCCACCAAGAGGACTTTTGCTGCATCCAAATCCCCGTCGCCCTCTAGATGTGACAAGGGGACTGCTCCTTCGTCACATTCGTGGTGTGGCTGCTGCCCAAACCGTCACAACATTCGATGAAAATCTCGAAAACGAGGAAAAGCGTCGAATGTTGTGACGCTTTTCCTGTCTGTGCCGGCGAGCTCCCGTGTCATCTGGGGGTATAAGGCTAGCAAGTGTTTATTTGCGAGGCCAAGGGGGCGCCCCGTATGGATATCGATAACTTTGAATGGTGGTATAGCGAGGGCGAGGCTCCGGACGAGGAGTGGGACGAGCCCGCGCCGCGTGACGTGTCGAGCGACGAGGACGAGACCGGCAGCGATGCTGCTGTCGAGCCTGACGCCGCCTCCGATGCCGCCGAGCCTCTGACCTTTGAGCAGGCTTGGGCCCAGGCTGAGGCCGACGAGGCAAAGGCCGATGCCACGGCCACACTGGGTGAGCCAGCCGACATGTCCATCTCGCCGGCAAAGACCCCGCAGCCGCGTCACACTATCGATCCCGACAGCACGGCATCCTTCAGCATACTCGACGTGCCCGCGCAGGGTGCCCAGGCGCCCGCCCCCACCCATCGCCCCAACCTGGCTCGCGAGGAAGACGCGGGCCGTCGCTCTCCGCTCGGCCCCATTCTCATCGCCTTTATGGCCGGCGTCATCGCTTGCTCGGCGATCGGCAGCATCTGGGGTCATGTCGAGCAGCAGCGCCAAGACGCCGCCAAGGTCGAGATGTCTGTCGAGCAATCGCTCAGCCGCACGCGCTCGGTGCATGTATCGGTCGAGGTCAAGGACGGCGCGACGTGGGACACCGCGCGCGGCGACAGCCAGATGCTCGTCCATATCGTGGGTCGCACGCTCAAGGGGCAAGCGATCGACGAGTACCAATACGTCAATTCCGAAGGTGACGGCATCGAGCTCAAGCCCGGCGACTACGAGCTCACGGTCGATGAGCCGCCCGTCGCCACCGACGGCACGCGTTACCGTGCCTCAAAGCGCATGGTTCCGGTGAGTTTTAATTCACAGGCGCCCGATACGGTCGATAGCACGCCGCAGGGCGGGTTTGACCTTTACGCTATTGCTCAATAACTGCACCTGTCGCTTAACCCCGCCGCCAAGAGTGGGACAATAGCCCTCGACACCGTTGTTTACTATTGGAGGAAGTAGCATGTCCACCGTCACTACCATCAAGCGCGGCGGCCTCATCGCGGCCATCGATTCCATGGGCGCCCAGCTCACGAGCCTTGCCCTCAACGGCAACGAGTATCTGTGGCAGGGCGACCCGGCCTTTTGGGGCAAGCATGCGCCTATCCTGTTCCCCATCGTGGGATCGCTGCGCAACAACATGGCGACATCTGCGGCCGGCACCTGCGAGATGCCGCGCCACGGACTCGCTCGCATCGTCGAGCACAAGTTGGTCGAGGTTTCGGAGGACGGCTCCTCGGTAACGTACGAGATCACTGACACGCCCGAGTCGCTCAAGGCGTTCCCGTTCCACTTTAAGCTCAACATGACCTATGCCCTGACCGGCGACGCCACGCTCACGCAGGCCTTTGCCGTCACCAACACCGGCGACGTGGCCCTGCCGTTCTCGGTGGGCGGTCATCCTGCATTCAACGTGCCCGCCCCCGGTGCCGAAGACGAGGCGTTCGAGGATTACGAGCTGGCGTTTACCGAGGCTTGGACCAACGAGGCTCCCATCATCACGCCCGACGGTCTTATGACGTTCGAGGGCAGCTACAAGGCTCCCGATAACTCGGACGTGCTGCCCATCACGCACCGCAGCTTCGATAACGACGCCATCATGTTCACCGATGCCCCGGGTTCCACGCTCACGTTGCGCGGCCGCAAGTCGGGCCACGGCGTCAAGATCGACTTTGAGGGCTTTAAGTACATCGGCGTGTGGTCTGCCGCCAACGACGCCCCGTTTGTGGCGCTCGAGCCCTGGACCGGCCACACCACCATGGACACCGAGGACGACGTCTTTGAGCACAAGGTCAACACCATTACCTTGGCACCGGGTGAGACGGACGTTCGCAGCTTTAGCGTTACCCTGCTCTAGAGGTTCCGCCGTTCTAACGAACGACGGACCGGTCGACGCTGCGCGCCACCCAGAGCGACAATTTGGCATGAAAAAGGCAAGGCATGACCAGAAGGTCTATGCCTTGCCTTTTTCATGCCAAGTGGTACATGGGGACAGGTTACTTTGTGCCAATCGTCCTCGTGTGTCTATTAATTTTTCGCGCACATGCCGCGCTGCTGGTTGTTGACGTATATCCTGTCTTATTGTCAGCAAAACGACATAGGGAAGGCATCAGATGCAACCTCGACTACAGCGCGACGCGCATCCACAGCCGGTATGCAGCCGTCGCATCTTTTTGGGTAGCGCTCTCGCTGCGAGTGCTTCCGTCGTCGCCGGCGCACTTGCCGGCTGCCAGCGCCCGTCCACGCTCAAGGTGGTCCAGACCACCACGGGCGGCGGCCGCGACGACCTGTCCGATTCCGTGATCGGCAAGGACAAGATTCGTATTGGCATGGAGGCGGCCTACGCCCCATACAACTGGCAGGTCTCCGAGGCCAGCGAGTACACCATCCCCATCGACAACGTGCAGGGCGCTTACGCCGATGGCTATGATGTTCAGATCGCAAAGATCGTCTGCAAGGCCCTTGGCGGCGAGCCCGTTGCCGTCAAACAGAGCTTCTCGGGCCTCATCGATTCGCTCAACAACGGCCAGATCGACCTTATCATCGCCGGCATGAGTGCTACGCCCGAGCGCGAGGAGTCCGTCGGTTTTTCCGACCCGTACTTTATCGGCTACTTTGGCCTGTTCGTAAAAGAGGGCTCGCCCTACCAAAACGCGACCAAGCTCAGCGACTTTAGCGGCGCCACGGTGCTCGGCCAAAAGGACACGATGCTCGATACCGTCATCGACGAGATCCCGGGCGTCGTTCACAAGAATCCGGTCGATTCGGTGCCCACGGTGTTTTCGAACCTGCTGCAGGGCACCTGCGACGCCGTGACCTACAACACCGAGAACGAGAAGGGCTATATGGCCCAAAACCCGGGTATCGTGCCGATTCAATTTGCCGAGGGCGAGGGCTTTAAGCAGGAGGTCACGGCAAACGTCGGCTGCCGCAAGGGCTCGGACAATCTGCTCAAACTTATCGATAAGACGCTCAAGGGCATTAGCCAAGAGGAGCGCGACCAAATGTGGGACGCGTGCCTCGACCGTCAGCCGGCATAGGGAGGCAGCATGAAAGCCATTAATCGTCTGGCCTCCTTTATCAAGGCCGACCACCGTTATGTATACCTGGGCACGAGCGTTATCGCGGCGCTCGGTCTGGCGTTTAGTCAGCGCAACCCCACGCCGCTGAGCTTCTTGGCGCCCACGGGTGTGTTCCAGGACTGCCTCTGGGCGATTCTGTGGGCTTGGATTGTCGTATCGGCGGCAGCGCTCGTCACCAAGCTCATGCATTGGAATGACTATCGCCAAAAGTCGCCGTTTGCATCCGAGCGTTGCCGTCGCGGCGCGCGCCTGGGCAGCTATGTCGTGGTTGCCATCGCGGCGATCTTCTTCATCGACCGCTGCGTCATGTCGTTTATCGACCTGGTACAGGTGAGCATTGTCTCGGACTCCAACCCCAGCGACTTTTTGTCGAGCCTGGTCTACATGACCTACAAGAGCGGCGACTTCTTCATTCGCGGTATCGAGATCACCATCGCGCTTGCCACCTTCGGCACGGTCATCGCCTTTTTCCTGGCACTGCTCTTTGTGTTCCTGCGTATTCAGACGTTTGACCGCGTGGATAACGACCTGGTGCGCTTCTTTAAGAGTATCGGCCGCGGCTTTGCGACCGTCTACTCCACCATCGTGCGCGGCACGCCCATGATGGTCCAGGGCCTGCTCATCTATTACGCGGGCTTCACCGTTTTGCGCGGTATGGGCTTCGAGACCGCCCAGGCCAACCAGATTTGGAGCACCTTCACCGCCGGCCTCGTCACCATCTCGCTCAACTCCACCGCCTACATGATGGAGGTCCTGCGCGGCGGCATCGAGTCCATCGATTCCGGCCAGGCCGAGGCAGCGCGCTCGCTGGGTCTGTCGCAGTGGCAGGCCATGCGCAAAGTCGTGTTCCCCCAGGGCATTAAAAACGCGATTCCGGCGCTCACCAACGAGCTCATCATCAACATCAAGGACTCGTCGGTGCTTTCGGTCATCGGCGTGTTCGACCTCATGTACGCCACCACCACCGTCGCCGGCGTGTACTACCGCCAGATGGAGGTCTACTGCGTGGCGCTCGTGGTCTACCTGATCCTGACGCTTGTGGCGAGCCGCCTGCTCGAGGCCTTTGGCAAAAAGCTCGGCGCCGAGGCTCCGGCCACACTGCCCAGCTCCAACTAGGCGCAAGACGAGGAGAATCATCATGGCAGATACCACTACCACCGGCGCTGTGACCGCTGCACAAACTAAAGAGCCGCTTATCCGCGTCGAGGGTCTGCGCAAGAGCTTCGGCTCGCTCGAGGTACTCAAGGGCATCGACCTGTCCGTTAATCCCGGCGAGGTCGTCACCATCATCGGCGCCTCGGGCTCGGGTAAGTCGACCTTCCTGCGCTGCCTCAACCTGCTCGAGACCCCGGACGCGGGCCATATCTGGTTCCATGGCCAGGACCTCACGGCCGAGCGCTGCAATATCAACAAGCTGCGCGAGGACATCGGCATGGTGTTCCAGGGCTTCAACCTATTCAACAACATGGATGTGCTCGACAACTGCACGCTCGCGCCCGTCACGCTCAAAAAGATGAGCAAGACCGAGGCCGAGAAAGTCGCGATGGAGCATCTGACGAGCGTGGGGCTCGAAAAGTTCGCGCACGCCGCCGTGGGCCGCCTGTCCGGTGGTCAAAAACAGCGCGTGGCCATCGCCCGTGCCCTGTGCATGAATCCGCAGATCATGCTGTTCGACGAGCCGACCTCCGCACTCGACCCCGAGATCGTGGGAGAGGTGCTCGAGGTCATGCGCAAGCTCGCTGCCGATGGCATGACCATGGTCGTCGTCACGCACGAGATGGCCTTTGCCCGCACGGTGTCCGATCGCGTGGTCTTTATGGACAAGGGCGTGGTGCTCGAGGACGCCGCGCCGGCCGAGCTCTTCGGCAATCCCAAGCACCAGCGCACTCGCGAGTTCCTCTCGCGTTATCTCGAGGACAAATAACCGACCGCAAACGCTTATGTAGCAGGGCCGCTCCGGTGGGGCGGCCCTCGTCATCACAATCGAAAGGATGTCATGGCCGAGGTTTGGCGCTTCTTTGCGCATGAGGATGATTTTGCCGATTTGGACGAAGCTGGCGCGAGCGAGCGCTTGGGTCGCGTGCTGTCGTTTCCGACCATCTCGAGCATGGATGCCGAGGCGGTGGACTGGCAGCCGTTCGACGACCTGCGCGCCTATATGCAGCAGGCCTGGCCGCGCGTGTTCGCGGCGGGCGAGGTCGAGCTCATCGACCATTCGCTATTGGTGACGCTTGCCGGCTCCGACCTCGCTCTCAAGCCCGTTATGCTCATGGGCCACATGGACGTGGTCCCCGTGGTGCCGGGTACCGAGGCCGATTGGACGCACGCCCCCTTTAGCGGGCACGTGGACGATACCTACATCTGGGGCCGCGGCGCGATCGACATGAAGGACCAGGTCGCAGGCATTCTCGAAGCGGTCGAGTATGCGCTGGCGCACGGTTGGCAGCACGAGCGCACACTGCTCCTGGCCTTTGGCCAGGACGAGGAGACGACGCAGTACGGCGCAGGCGCCATCGGCCGCGCGCTCGAGGAGCGCGGCGTTGAGCTCGAGTACCTGATCGACGAGGGCGACTACCGCATCGTTCCGGCTGCCGAGTACAGTGCGGGCGAGGGTTGGCTTATGCACGCCGACCTGGCTGAGAAAGGTTATGCCGACATTGTGCTCAAGACAAAGAGCGCGGGTGGACATTCTTCCAATCCCTACGGCGGCACGTCGCTCGAGGTGTTGAGCCGTGCCACCACCGCAATCTGCGATATCGAGTGGCCGACGCGCGTGACCGACTTGCTTGCCGCCCAGCTCGTCGAGCTGGGGCTCTACACGGCCGATGAAATTGCCGCCAACGGCGGCGCCATTGTCCGCGATTGCCTCGCCAGCAAGAAGCTCTATCCGCTGGTGACGACCACCTGCGCGCCCACGCAGATCGAGGGCGGCAGTGCCGGTGCCAACGTAATGCCGCAGGATATGTGGGTCAACATTAACTTCCGCATGCTCGAAGGCACGAGCGTGGCCGATGTTGTGGCGCGCTGCCGTGAGGCAACTGCCGCGGCGGACCTTGCCGGTCGTGTCGAAGTGGAGCTGGGCCCCGGCAGCTCCGAGCCCTCGCCGTCCCCGCGTATCGGTGGTCCCGGCCTCGAGGCGGTTCGCTCCATCGCCGCCCGCTATTTCCGCGATCCAAAGGGGACGGAGGAAAACGGATCATCCGAGCCGTTGGCGATTGTCCCCTCGACCGTGATCGGCGCGACCGACGCTGCCAACTACCAGCACATTTGCTCCGAATGCATTCGTTTTTCGGCGTTTGTGGTCGACGATGACGAGTGCGACCGCGGCGTCCACGGCACCAACGAGCGCATCACCCGCCGCGCCTACCTCCAGGGTGTTCGCTTCCTCATCGCCCTGCTTCAAACGCTCTAGAATGTGACAAAGCGACGCTTCCTTTGTTAGCCGTTGGGGATGTTCTTAAACGACTAGCCGTTAAGGAACGTCCCCAACGGCTACGTCCACTCATTCCGTGCGGGTTATATGCAGGTTTGCCTGCGCACGCTATCATGTATGGGTTAGACCGCAACTATGTACCCCATACGCGAAGGGATGCGCATGTATCTGAAGATCGACATGTTCTAGCTGGGCTTACCCCCGCAGTGGCGCCGTGCGCCCCATCAGCTCTGCCGATTTTCACCTTCACGCATATAAAGGAGTCCCGCCATGCGCGACAAGCTCGAAAAGATTATCAAGGCCTACGAGGAACTCGAGAAGAAGCTTTCCGACCCGGCCGTCGCCTCCGATATCAAGGAGTTCACGCGTCTCAACAAGGAGTACGCGCACCAGTCCGACCTCATTGCCGCCTCGCGCGAGTACATCGGCGCGCTCGATGACATCGAGGCTGCCAAGGAAATGCTGCACGATACCACCGATGCCGATGAGAAGGAGATGCTCCAGATGGACATCTCCGAAAACGAGGCCAAGCTTCCCCAGCTCGAGGAAGACATTAAGTACATGCTCATCCCGAGCGACCCCAACGACGACAAGAACACCATCGTCGAGATTCGCTCCGCCGCCGGTGGCGACGAGGCGGCTATCTTTGCCGGCGATCTGTACAAGATGTATCAGCGCTTCTGCGAGTCGCGCGGCTGGAAGACCACCGTGCTCGACTCCAGCCCCAGCGAGGCCGGCGGCTTTAAGTCCATCGAGTTCAAGGTCGAGGGCGACCGCGTCTACTCCGTCATGAAGTTCGAGTCCGGCGTGCACCGCGTCCAGCGCGTTCCCAAGACCGAGTCCCAGGGCCGTATCCAGACCTCCACGGCGACCGTCGCCGTACTTCCCGAAGCCGAGGAGATCGACGTCCAGATCAACCAGTCCGACCTGCGCATCGACACCTACTGCGCCTCCGGTCCTGGCGGTCAGTGCGTTAACACCACTTATTCCGCCGTGCGCATCACCCACCTGCCCACCAACACCGTGGTGCAGTCGCAGGAACAGCGCTCCCAGATCCAGAACCGCGAAGTCTGCATGCAGATGCTGCGCGCCCGTCTGTACGAGATGGAGCTCGAGAAGCAGCAGGCAGAGCTCGGTGCCGAGCGCCAGAGCCAGATCGGCCACGGCAACCGTTCCGAGAAGATCCGTACCTACAACCAGCCCCAGGACCGCGTGACCGATCACCGCATCGGTTTCAACTCCACCTACAATGGCGTCCTCCTGGGCGACCAGCTCGGCACCGTCATCGAGGCGCTCGCCGCCGCCGAGCGTGCCGAGAAGCTGGCACAGGCCGTGTAGGTTACGCGGTTTTACAAACCGCGTAACGACTCGACGCTGCAAGCGCCCCTAAGCGGCAATCTGACGTTCAATCGTCGGTCGCGTACCAAAGTACGCTTCCCTCCTCTTTCACGTCACCTTGCTCGCTTAGGGGCGTTTTCGCTGACTTATGCTCAACCTGCGGCGCCTTAGATGTAGTCATTGGGGACGTTCTTAAATGACTAGGTTGGGTACATTGCCTTGATATTTTATTCAGTCGGCTGTGATGTCATTTGAGCTGCTTACCTGCTTAAGGTAATTGACGGCATAAGTCCGCTATCGAAAATATTGCTCAAAATATCGTTCAAGAAGTCGCGGAGCGATTTTTGATGGGTCGTGCGTCAAGCGATGTGGCAAGTTCTTGGTTAGATATTGGTCAGTTTTGGGGCAACCTTGCCAAAAGCTTGACGGATGCAGATTTAGACGTCGACGAATGAACACTCTAGGCAGGCTCCAAGCAAAATTCTGGGCTGATTCTCGATAATCGCCTTTAATCGCCCCTTGCCAAGCGCTGGCCTCGCTTACAATCTGCTCCGACATTCGCGCGCCGTCCGGCGCTTAAGAGGGGAGGGCCCCATGGCAAACGAGATTTGGACCATCAAGCGTTGTCTCGAGTGGACCAAGGAGTACCTGGCCGAGCGCGGCGAGGAGCATCCCCGTCTTTCTGCCGAGTGGCTGCTGTGCGCGGCCACGGGCCTGGCGCGTATCGACTTGTATATGCGCATGGACGAGACGCTTAACGCAGCCCAGCTCGAGACCATGCACGCGGCCGTCGTTCGTCGCGCCAAAGGCGAGCCGCTGCAGTACATCACCGGCAGCACGCAGTTTCGCATGATCGACGTCGCGTGCGCCCCCGGCGTGCTCATCCCGCGCCCCGAGACCGAGATGCTCGTCGAAGAAGTCCTGAACTATCTGGATACCGAGGTGCTGAGCCCCGAGGCCGCTGCCCGTCAGCGTGTTGAGCTGCCTTGGAACGATGAGGTCGAGCAGGCCCGCAAAGCTGAGGCGGCGCTGGCCGACGAACGCGCAACCGCCGAGCGCCGTGCTGCCAACCTGACGGCCGCCGATGAGGCTGCGCTGGGTAGCGACGTGCTCGGTAGCCGCGCCTATGCCGAGGAGCTTGCCGATCGCGAGGCCGAGGAAGCCGCCGCGCAAGCAGCAGAAGCCGAAGCCGCAAAAGCCGCCGAGCCCGAGCTCGACGAATACGACATCGCCATCGAGGGCGCCGACCAGGAGACGGTTTCAGCTCAGGATGCCGCTGCGCCTGCCCCAGCCGAGCCCCGCACTGCCCGCGTTCTCGAGGTCGGCTGCGGCACGGGCTGTATCTCGCTCTCGATCGCCTGGGAGCGTCGCGGCCACGTCACCTGCACTGCTACCGATATCGAGCCGCGCGCCATCGACCTTGCTACCAAAAACCGCGATGCGCTTGGCCTCACGTCCGACGAGGTCGCCTTCAGCCTCACGAACCTGGTGAGCTCCATTCCCCGTGAAGAGTGGGGCACCTTTGACGTACTCGTCTCCAACCCGCCCTACATCCCCACCGATGTCATGCGCTTGCTGCCGCACGAGGTCAAGGACTTTGAGCCCGATCTGGCGCTCGAGGGCGGTGCCGACGGCCTCGATATCTTCCGCCGCCTGCTCAACGCGGCGCCCTACATGTTGCGCGCCGGCGGCCTGTTTGCCTGCGAGCTCTACGAGGGCGCGCTCGACGCTGCGGCCGAGCTCTGCCGCCAAGCGGGTCTGTCGGACGTGCGCATCGTCCACGACCTCACCGATCGCCCCCGCATCGTCCGAGCCATCGTCACCGAGCCCAAACAGCGCCAGTAATATTTATTAACTGGTTAGCAAAAATTATAAACTAGTTTATAATTAGGACGGCTGAAAGAGGTCGGCCCATGCAACCTCCTACCTTTCGGGAAATCATTGCCCTACTCAAGCACGATGGATTCGTGAAGGTCGCGCAAGTCGGTAGTCATGCTAAGTATGTTTCTGGTGACCGTGTTGTCACCGTGAACGGCTCTGGTGGTGATCGACCAAAGAAGGGCACGTGGGCAAGTATTCGTCGCCAAGCTGGATGGTAGTTGGAGGCAAAATGAGGCAGCGATTTACCTATGACTGCGTTCTCATAAAAGAAGACGACGGTTACTGCGCTAGCTTCCCGCAGATTCCCGGCGCCTTTGCCGATGGCGATACGCGCGAAGAAGCGATTGCCCATGCTACCGAGGCACTGATGGCGTTTTTGGCCGACGACCTCAACAACGGTTTGACTCCGGCAGGGTACGAACGCTCGGCCGAGGTCGTGGCCCTTTCAGTCGAAATCGACCACGAGGACGCTCGGGAAGCGGCGTGCCGGACATTTAAAGACGCAGCGCTGGACCTCAAAGTCTCCGCTCCGCGGATTACCGCGCTGGTCAAAGCCGGAAAGCTCGATGTTGAACTCGTCGACGGCCGTCGGATGATAACGATAGACAGCATCGAGCGCTACGCCGCCCAAGAACGCCACGCCGGCAGGCCAAAGAAGTTCGTCGCAGTCCAATAACCCCCTCACTTTCACCGACTACTAGAGCCGCTCACCAAACCAACATGCGCTCTGGGCAAATAGGTTGAACGTTTCGTGCGAGAATGCCCCACAGTAAACAAACTTGCACCAGAGCGTAAGGGGCTGGCATACACATGCAGACGGTCTATCGGGTATACGAGGGAACGCGCGAGCCGCATCGGCTTGCCGTCGAGCGCACGGCCGAGGTGCTCGGCCGCGGCGGCCTGGCTTTGATCCCGACCGAGACCGTCTACGGTGTCGCCGTGGCAGTCAACGCCTTCTCGGACGCCGTGCCCCAAGATACAAGCGAATTCCCATCGTGGCCGCGCGATCCGCAGGCTGCCGTCAATGGCGCCGCAGTTCCTGCGCTCGGCACCGGCTATCGCCGTATCTTCACTCTCAAGCAACGTGAACTCACGCAAACCGTCGCTTGGCTGGTCGATGGCGTCGAAGCACTCGACCGCTATGGCGTGGATATCCCGGAAGATGCCCGCATACTCGCGCGACGATGCTGGCCGGGAGCCCTGACTATCGTGGTCAAGGCAGCCCCCTGCGTGCCGACCTTTATGCGCGCTGCCGACGACACGGTGGCACTTCGCGCTTCGGCCTCGCCCGTGGTGCAGGCGCTCATTCGCGCCTGTGGCAGCCCCCTTGCCTGCACCAGCGCCAACACGCATGGCGCGCCCGCGCCGGCAAGTTTTATCACGGTGGAGGGTCGCATCCTGGAGGGGGTCGATGTTGCCGTCGACGCCGGTGAGACCCCGTGTCGCGACGCCTCGACCATCGTGTCGTTTCAGCACGGCGAGCTCCAGATCCTGCGCCAAGGCGCACTTCCCGCATCAGAGATCGAACGGGTCCTGTCCGACCCGATGCAATAGAAAGGTTTAAGCGATGTCGTTGAATCTGGGCAGCCTGGGCATGGAAGATGCCTCGTTTGACTTTGGCGGTTCCTACATCATGGCGCTCGACTGCGGCACCACCTCGGTACTTGCGACCATCGTCGACGAGTACGGCTGCATCGTCGCGCAGGCACGTCGCAGCGTCAAAACCAGCTTCCCGCGTCCCGGTTGGGTAGAGCAAGACCCCATGGCGGTCCTTGCTAGCCAGATCGCCGTCATGATGGAAGTCCAGTTTAAGAGCGGTATCCACTCCGACCGCATTGCCGCCATCGGCATCTCCAACCAGCGCGAGACCACGGTGGTCTGGGATCGCGTGAGCGGTCAGCCGATCTATAACGCTATCGTATGGCAGTGCCGCCGTACCGCACCTCTGATCGACGAGCTTGTCGAGCAGGGCGCAGAAGGGCTGGTGCGCTCCCGCACGGGACTCACGCTCGACCCGTATTTCTCGGCCTCCAAGGTGCAGTGGATTCTCGACAACGTCGACGGCGCACGCGAAAGCGCGGCGGCGGGCGACCTCATGTTTGGCACCATCGACACCTGGCTCATCTACAACCTCACCGGCGGCCAGGTCTTTGCCACCGACTACACCAATGCCAGCCGCACGGCACTCTTTAATATCCATACGCTCGATTGGGACGACGACCTGCTGGCACTCTTTGACGTTCCACGTTCCATGATGCCCGAGGTTCGCTGGAGCTCGGGCGACTACGGCCGCGTCGCGAGCGACATCATGACCAACATGCCGCCCATCATGGGCGTGGCGGGTGACCAACAGGCGTCGCTGTTCGGCCACTGCTGTTTCCGTCCCGGCCAGACCAAAAACACCTATGGCACGGGTTGCTTTATGCTCATGAACACCGGCGACGAGATCGTCGAATCCAAGAATGGCCTGGTCTCCACCATCGGTATCGCTGCGGACGGCAAAGTCAGCTATGCGCTCGAGGGCTCTATTTTTGCCGCCGGCTCAACGATGAACTGGCTTCGCAACAACATGGGCATCATCTCGAGCGTGAGCGAGTCGGCACAACTCGCCGCTTCGATTAGCGACAACGAGGGCTGCTACTTCGTTCCGGCCTTTGCGGGTTTGGGTGCTCCCTGGTGGGACCCGCATGCTCGCGGTATCGTGTGCGGTCTGACCGGCGCCTCGAGCCGTGCGACCATCGTACGTGCCGCCTGCGAATCCATGGCATATCAGAGCTACGACGTGCTGCGCGCCATGGAGCAGGACGTGGGGCTTTCGATTGAGCGCCTGTCTGTCGATGGCGGTGCCTCGCGCAACGAGTTCATCATGCAATTCCAGGCCGACCTGCTGGATATCCCCGTGCTGCAATGCGAGACGGTGGAGACCACGGCAATCGGTGCCGCGTACTTGGCGGGTCTTGCCGTCGGCTATTGGGAAGACCTGGAAGAGCTGGAGCAAAATGCCCAGATCGTTAGGACCTTCCTTCCCCACATGTCCGCCGAGCGCCGCGAGCAAAACCTTGCGGGCTGGCGTGATGCAGTCAGGCGCTCGCTCAGCACCTCACAGTAGGGCTGCGATGGGCTGCTCGATACAACAAACCGCTAAACTAATGCATGGCGTGCGGCGGCAACATTGCTGCGCGCCTTGTCAGCAAGGCCGTTTTGCGGCCGCAACGAAAGGGGCAATCAACCCATGACCGTCACCTACGATGCGTCCCGTGTGACGCTTGTCGATCACCCGCTCGTCCAGCACAAGCTGTCGATCCTGCGCGACAAAAACACCGGCACCAACCAGTTCCGTCAGCTCGTGCGCGAACTCGCGCTTTTTGACGGCTACGAGGCCATGCGCGACCTGCCTATGGAAGACGTCGAGGTCGAGACCCCTATCACCACCGCAACGTTTAATCAGCTCGCCGGCAAGAAACTCGCCATCGTGCCCATCCTGCGTGCGGGCCTTGGCATGGTCGACGGCATCCTCGACCTGGTGCCCTCCGCTCGCGTGGGCCACATCGGCATGGAGCGCGACGAGGTCACCCACGAGCCGCACGAGTATTACTGCAAGATGCCCAAGGATATCGACCAGCGCATCTGCCTGGTCGTCGACCCCATGCTCGCCACGGGCGGTTCGGCCGAGATGGCCATCAGCTACCTGCGCGGGCGCGGTGTCAAGGACATCCGCATGCTGTGCATCGTCGCGGCCCCCGAGGGCCTCAAGTCGCTGACCGAGAAGGATCCCGATGTACATATCTATACCTGCGCCATCGACGACCATCTCAACGAGGCTGCCTACATCGTTCCCGGCCTCGGCGACGCCGGCGACCGCATCTACGGCACGCTCTAGTCGCTGGGCTAAACGGCCGCGGCTGCAAATACGAAGAAACGGTGCGCGCGGACGAACAAAAGGCGACCGCGCGCACTCCTGTTAACGGACGTTTTGCCCTGCAGGGTTCGAGAAAAACGTATTACCGTACCTGCGGCATAAAGAAGGTCTTAAGAAAACGAACAGGTGCGTATTAACCGATGCTTTTTCGGTTGTACTTTAGCGATTGGCTCGTACAATAGTCACCAATGTTTGGCGGGAACTGTTCTGTGAAGCGTTAAAAAGGAAGGTGAGGACGCCAGTGTTTCAGATAGCCGATCTGCTCGCTATCGTTGCAGGCGCCATCGCGGGCGCAATTGCCTTCCTTCCCTTTGTCTTTACGCTCAAGCCGGTTCTTGACGATAAACAGAATGCGGACATGCTCAAGGGTATGGTGAGTCTGGCGGTCTCGGCAATCGCCCTGCTCGTCTTTACCTTGGTTGTGTTTGTGTTGTTCGGAGAGGCATTTCGCATGTTCCTCCTGGGCGAGGCGATCGGCTTCGTGGCCTTTATGGCTGCCTGCGCGGTTCGTGTCGCCAAGGCGCTGCGAGATCCTCATGAGGTCGAAAGGTAAGTCGTGGAAATTTTTGAAAAGCTGCCTGATGAGATTAATCATCTGGTCAGCGAGTTCAGCTCCACCCCTGTCGTGGGCGATCTGAGCTGCGGCATCACGCAGTACTCGTTTTGGCTGATCGTCTCCACGATCGTGCTCCTGATCGTCCTGGCCGTGTTCAAGAAGAAGCAGACCCTGGTTCCCAAGGGCTTCTTCGTCAACGGTTTCGAGTACATCATCGAGTACGTCGAGAACGATATCGGCAAGGGCGTCGTGGGTGAGAACTGGAAGAAGCACTTCCCGTTCCTGTGCTCGCTTTTCCTGTTCATCCTGATCAATAACATGATCGGCCTGATCCCGGGAATGAAGCCCGGCACCGGCGCAATCGGCTCCACCGCCGCACTCGCCATTTTCGCCTTCGTGTACTTCATCTACTACGGATGCAAGGCTCACGGCGTGATCGGCTACATCAAGAGCCTCGCCCCGCAGGGCGTGAGCTTCCCGATGAACGTGCTCGTGTGGGTCGTCGAGCTTTTCTCGACCTTCCTGCGCCTCATCACGCTCGCCGTCCGTCTGTTCTGCAACATGTTCGCAGGACACGTGGTCATGGGCTCGTTCGCCATCATGGCGAGCATGTTCATGCAGCCGCTGCTTCAGCAGGTTTCCGCGGCGCACGCCGTCGGCGCCCTGCCTTCGCTGGCCTGGCTTGCCATCCTCATCCTGATCTATGCGATCGAGCTTGTGGTCGGCGCTATCCAGGCTTACGTCTTCACGGTCCTTACCGCCGTGTATGTCTCCGAGGCGGAGGAGGTCGCAGAGGAGGAGTAGTCTTCCGTTCGCGCCTTAAAGGTAAGGCAATTCGTTAAACCGCCGGTGCCCGTACCCATGGAGCCCGGCAGTTATAAAAAGGTTATCCTGCGTGAAATAAGACACGCACGACAAAGGAGGAATCGTGGGAGTTATCGGTTACGGTCTCGGTGTTATCGGCGCTGGTCTTGCTATCGGCCTGTCTGCTCTGGGTGCTACGGGTGCTATGGCCCGTCAGCCTGAGGTCCAGGGCCGCGTGTTCACCGTCTTCATCATGGGCTCCGCCTTCGGCGAGGCTCTGGCTCTGATCGGCTTCGTTGTCGCGCTGATCGTTAAATAGCACGGAGCGTCAAGTATGAATCTTTCATCCCAGAAGAGCGCGATCGCACTCTCCGCGTCCGCGGCCGCGCTGCTCATGCCGGTTTCCGCGTTCGCCGAGGACGGCGCTGCCGGTGCGGACATCCTCATCCCTAAGATGGCGGAGTTCATCCCGGCGCTTATCGCCTTCCTGATTATCTGGATCGTGCTGGCCAAGGTCGCCCTGCCGGGCATCATGAAAACCATGGAGGAGCGCGGCAAGAAGATCGAGGAGAGCCTCGACGAGGCCGAGAAGACCAAGCAGGAGGCTATCGCCAAGCGCGCTGAGTCCGACTCGATCGTCACCGACGCCCGTCGTCAGGCTGCCGACATCGTTCTCGAGGCCCGTAAGGACGCCGAGTCCGAGCGCGCCCGTATCATCGAGGCTGCTCACAAGGAGGCCGAGGAGATCATCGCCAAGGCCCATACGACCGTCGAGGACGAGCGCAAGTCCATTTACGCCGGTGCCGCGAGCTCCATCGCCGACCTGTCCGTTGCCGTCGCCACCAAGATCGTGGGCGAGGCACTCGAGGACGAGACCGAGCAGAAGAAGCTCATCGAGCGCTACATCCAGGAAGCAGGTAGCCTGAATGCCGACTAGCCGCTATCAGGACAAGGTGCTCGAGACCTACGCGCGCTCCCTTCTGGAAGCCGCTAAGGCCGAGAACCATGTGTTCGAGGACCTCGAGATGATCGAGCGCTTGGCTTCTGCCAGCCCCGAGATCATCGCCGTGCTCGACACCATGTCCAAGCGCGACCAGCTCGACCTTCTTCCCAAGGTGGCAGCTGCCTTTAAGTATGTTGCCGAGGAAGACGAGGATGTAGTGGGCGTGACCGTCACCACGGCGATCCCGCTCGACGACGAGCTGCGTCAAACCATCACTAAGAAATGCGAGCAGGACTTCGGCCGCAAGGTATTCCTTATCGAGCAGGTCGACCCGTCTATCGTGGGCGGCCTGGTGCTCGAGGCCCGCGGCGAGCGTCGTGATATTTCCGTCAAGACGCAGCTGCGCATCGCGCAGGAGACCCTCGCAAACTCTGCTAATTCGTACGGAGGTGAAGCCTAATGTCCGAAACCCTCAATGCCCAGGATATCGCCAAGAAACTGCAGGAGCAGCTCACGAGCCTCTCCGCGACGGTCGATACGCATGAGGTTTCAACGGTCGACGAGGTAGGCGACGGCATCGCGCGCGTCTCCGGCCTCAAGAGCGCCATGGCAGGCGAGCTTCTGGAGTTCAAGAGCTCCGATACCGGTGAGACCGTCTTCGGCCTTGCCCAGAACCTTGACCGTGACGAGGTCGGCGCCGTTCTGTTCGGTGCCGTCGACTCCATCAAGGAAGGCGACGAGTGCCGCACCACTGGCCGCATTATGGATATCCCCGTGAGCCGCGCCATGCTCGGCCGCGTCGTCAATCCGCTCGGCCAGCCCATCGACGGCCTAGGCGACATCGTCGCTACGCACCGTCGCCCCATCGAGTTCAAGGCCCCCGGCGTCATCGACCGTACCCCGGTGTGCGAGCCGGTTCAGACCGGTCTGCTCGCTATCGACTCCATGGTGCCTATTGGCCGCGGTCAGCGTGAGCTCATCATCGGCGACCGTAAGACCGGTAAGACCGCCATCGCCATCGACGCTATTCTCAACCAGCGCGGCAAGGGCATGGTCTGCATCTATGTCGCCATCGGCCAGAAGGCCTCCACGGTTGCCAACATCCGCGAGACCCTCGCTCAGCACGGTGCGCTCGACTACACCATCATCGTTTCGGCCACCGCTGCCGATTCCGCCCCTATGCAGTACATCGCGCCTATGGCCGGTGCCGCTATCGGCGAGTTCTTCATGTACAACGGCGAGGACGGCAAGCCCGCCAGCGAGACCAACCCCGGCGGCCACGTGCTCGTCATCTACGACGACCTGTCCAAGCAGGCTGTGGCCTACCGTCAGATGTCGCTGACGCTGCATCGTCCGCCCGGACGCGAGGCCTATCCTGGCGACATCTTCTACCTGCACTCTCGTCTGCTCGAGCGTGCCGTCAAGATGTCCAAGAAGAACGGTTACGGCTCCATGACGGCACTGCCGATCATCGAGACCCAGGACGGCGACGTCTCGGCCTACATTCCGACCAACGTCATTTCCATTACCGATGGTCAGATCTACCTGCAGTCCGAGCTCTTCTTCCAGGGTCAGCGCCCGGCAGTCGACGTGGGCATCTCCGTGTCCCGCGTCGGTGGCGATGCGCAGACCAAGGCCATGAAGCAGGTCGCCGGCAACCTCCGTCTGGACCTCGCTTCGTACCAGGAGCTCGCTGGCTTTACGCAGTTCGGCTCCGACCTCGACGAGGCTACTCAGAAGCAGCTGACCCATGGTGCTCGCATGACCGAGCTCCTGAAGCAGCCGCGTTACAAGCCGTTTGAGGTTGGCGAGCAGATCGTTACGCTGTTCGCTGGCAACGAGGGCTTCCTGGATGACCTGGAGATCGCCGACGTGCTGCCCTTCCGTGCCGAGCTCATCGAGTACATGGACAATGGCTTTGGCTCGCTGCTCGACAAGGTTCGCGCCAAGAAGATCGATGATGACACCAAGGCTGAGCTCTTGCGCGTCATCGGCGACTTCAAGCAGCAGTTCATGGCCAAGCACCATTCGGATGTTTCTGGATCAGAGGAGAACTAAGCCCCATGGCCAACCTTCGCGACATTAAGAAGCGAATCTCCTCGGTTACCACGACCAAGCAGATCACGCGCACGATGGAGATGGTCTCTACGGCCAAGATCCGTCGTGCCCTCGATCGCTCCAAGCAGGCCGAGCCCTATAAGGAGGCGCTGACCGACGTCATGTTGACGGTCGCCGGCGACGCCTCCTGTTCGGGCACCGATCCCATGCTGCAGAAGCATGAGAGCGTCAAGCATGGCCTGATTGTCGTTATTGCCTCGGACCGCGGCCTTGCCGGCGGTTTCAATACGACGGTGGAGCGCACGGCCGAAAAGCTCGCCGCTTCTTGGGCGAACGACGGCATCGAGTGCGAGATCATCGCGTGCGGGCGTAAGCCGGCCACGTATTTCCGTGACCGCGCAAACGTTGTCATGCACTTTGAGGGCAACTCCTCTGAGCCCGATTTCAATCAGGCCCGCATGATTTCCTCTCATATCTGCGATGCGTATCGTGCCGGTGAGCTTGACCGTGTCGAGCTTGTCTACCACCACGCCAAGAACCGCGTGGATCAGGAGCTTCGCGTCGAGCATCTGTTGCCGCTCGACCCCGAGATGATCGCTATGGCCCACGGTCCGCGTAAGAACGAGACCGACGCCCCTAAGCGCATCTCGTCCACGTTCGAGTTCGTGCCCTCTCCTGAGCATGTTCTCGGCAAGCTTGTGCCGTCTTATATCCTGACGGTCATCTACCAGGCCCTGATCGATTCGGCGGCTGCCGAGCAGGGTGCACGCCGCAAGGCCATGCACTCCGCGACGGAAAACGCCACCGCGATCATCTCGACCCTTACCCGCACGTATAGTCGCGTGCGCCAGGCTTCGATCACGACCGAGATCAACGAGATCGTCGGCGGAGCCTCAGCATTGGAGGAACAGTAATGGCTAATAACACCGTAAAGCTTGCGGTCGAGGAAGCCACCAAGAAGACGACTGCCGGTGATGGTCGCATCGTGCGAATCATCGGCCCTGTCGTCGACGTCAAGTTTGACGGCGCGGTGCCCCCGATCTACAACGCGCTCACGGTCGAGGCCGAGACCCCGATCGGTCATCTGAGCACGATCCTTGAGGTCGAGAGCCAGCTTCCGGGCGGCGTCGTCCGCACGGTCGCCATGTCCTCGACCGACGGCCTGCAGCGCGGCCTCATCGCCACCGATACCGGTGAGCCCATGAAGATGCCCGTTGGTCCCAAGACGCTCGGTCGCATTTGGAACGTCATGGGCAAGCCCGTCGACGGCAAGCCCATGCCCGAGGTGGAGGAGTTCTACCCCATCCACCATGCAGCGCCCCGCTTTGACGAGCTCACCACCAAGACCGAGATCTTCGAGACCGGCATCAAGGCCGTCGACCTGCTCGAGCCCTACATCCGTGGCGGCAAGACCGGCCTGTTCGGCGGCGCCGGCGTCGGCAAGACCGTTCTGATTCAGGAGCTTATCAACAACCTCGCCCAGGAGCACGGCGGCACCTCGGTGTTCACCGGTGTCGGCGAGCGTACCCGCGAGGGCACCGACCTGTTCCTCGAGATGAGCGAGTCTGGCGTTATCGACAAGACCTGCTTGGTTTATGGTCAGATGAACGAGCCGCCTGGAGCGCGTCTGCGCATCGGTCTGGCCGGCCTTACCACCGCTGAGTACTTCCGCGATCGCGGCCAGGACGTCCTGCTGTTCATCGACAACATCTTCCGCTTCTCCCAAGCGGGTTCCGAGGTTTCCGCACTGCTGGGCCGTATGCCGTCCGCCGTTGGTTACCAGCCCACACTGGCTACCGAGATGGGTGACCTCCAGGAGCGCATTACCTCGACCAAGACGGGATCCATTACCTCCGTCCAGGCTGTCTACGTCCCCGCAGACGACCTGACCGACCCGGCGCCTGCCACGACGTTTACGCACCTCGACGCCACCACGGTTCTTTCGCGTAGCATTTCGTCGCTCGGCCTGTTCCCGGCTATCGACCCGCTCGCATCTTCCTCCGACGCTCTCGATCCCTCGATCGTTGGCGAGGAGCACTACCGTGTCGCCGTCAAGGTCCAGGAGCTCCTGCAGGAGTACTCCGACCTTCAGGACATCATCGCCATTCTGGGTATGGACGAGCTGTCCGAGGAGCAGCGCCTTACGGTCAACCGTGCCCGTAAGATTCAGCAGTTCCTCTCGCAGTCCTTCCACGTCGCCGAGAAGTTCACCGGCAACCCCGGTGTCTACGTCCGCGTCGAGGATACCGTCCGCTCTTTTGCCGAGATTGTCGACGGCAAGGCCGATGACCTGCCCGAGCAGGCTTTCCGCTATGCTTCCACGATTGAGGACGTGCGCGAGCGCGCCCGCAAGATGGGGGAGAAGTAGGTTATGCGTATCCGCATCGTGTGCCCCGTGAGCTGCGCCTATGAGGGCGACGCTGCGTTTGTGTCGATTCCGTCCACGGATGGCGAGTTTGGCATTCTGCCTGCTCACTCCAGCGAGATCTGCACGATCGACCGCGGTTACGTTCGCGTTTCCGATAAGGCCATGGGCACTGTCGACCACACGTTTGCCGTGGCCGGCGGCTATGCCCAGGTTGCGGACGATGTCGTGACCGTTCTCGCCGAGCGCGCTTGCGATTTGGCGACCGTCGATGCCGACAAGCTTAAAGCTGATATTCAAGGTTTTGAAGAGAAGCTGGGTAATTTGTCGGAGGATGATGCACGCCGCGCCTACCTCTATAATGAAATCGCATGGTGTAAGCTCAAGCTTGCCCAATAGTCAAACGATTTAGCGTTCGACCATTTGCGAACACATCATGCCCGGGATGGCCCAGCCACCCCGGGCATGCTTTTTGAAAGGGTAGACCTTGGATATTATCCGCGTTGAGGGTGGCCACGCCATCGGAGGCTCCGTGCCCGTCTCGGGTGCTAAGAACTCCGCGCTCAAACTCATGGCGGCAACGCTTCTGGCGCCGGGCAAGACGACGCTGCAGAACGTGCCCGATATTTCCGATGTCCACGTGATGGGCAAGGTGCTCAAGGGCATGGGCGCTACGATCGATGTTCTCGACGAGCACACGCTCGAGATCGATACCTCTCAGGTCGATTCCTGGGAGGCTCCCTATGAGCTCGTCGCTAAGATGCGTGCTTCCACCGCCGTCATGGGGCCCCTGCTGGGTCGCTTCCATCGCGCCAAGATCGCCATGCCGGGCGGCTGCAACCTAGGTGCCCGCAAGATCGACATGCATATTCTGGGTCTCGAGGCCCTGGGCGTCGAGTTTGATACCGCCCACGGCTACATCAACGCCAGCGCGCCTCAGGGCCTGCGCGGTACCACCGTCACGCTCGAGTTTGCCAGTGTCGGTGCGACCGAGAACCTCATTATGGCATCCGTGCGCGCGCAGGGCACCACGGTTATCGACAATGCCGCCCGCGAGCCCGAGATCGTCGATCTCGCCAACATGCTCAACGAAATGGGTGCCAAGATTGTTGGCGCCGGTACGCCTGTCGTGACCATCGAGGGCGTGGAAGAGCTGCATCCTGTTACCCATCGCGTAGTGGGCGACCGCATCGAGGCCGGTACCTTTATCGTCGCCGGTGCGTTGATGGCAGACGATCGCGGTGTCGATGTCACGGGCTTTTGTCCCATTCACTTGGGTATGGTGCTCAAGAAGATGGAGCTCATGGGTATCGACTGCGAGCGCGTCGAGGATGGCGTCCATGTGAACCGTGCCGAGCGTATCAAGCCTGTCGACATCCAGACGCTTCCGTTCCCCGGCTTCCCGACCGACATGCAGGCACAAATTATGGTGCTCTCCGCCCTCTCCGGCGGCAGTTCCGTTATTACCGAGAACATCTTCGAGAATCGCTTTATGTTTGCCTCTGAGCTGGTGCGCATGGGTGCCGACATTCGTATCGAGAGCCATCATGCCATGATTCATGGCGTCAAGGGCTTCTCGGGTGCACAGGTTACCTCGCCCGATCTGCGCGGCGGAGCGGCCCTCGTCGTAGCGGGCTTGATCGCCGACGGGACGACCGAGGTTTCGGCTATCCATCACATCAAGCGCGGCTACGAGCAGTTTGTCGAAAAGCTGCAGGCGCTTGGCGCGCATGTCGAGCATGCTACCGTCCCCGATCCCGTCATCTACTAATACAGGTTGCCTATGTTTAATAAAAAGCCCCTCGCGGATACCACCACCCGAAGACCCTCAACTGGTGCGCAGGCCAAGATCTACAGTCGCGATAACGTGGCTCGCTATTCCGAGCGCGCTCGCCAACGTCGTCGTAGCCACACGATTCGTCACGTCGCGCTCATTGTCGTGCTTGGCGTGCTGTTGAGTGCCACTACCGCTGCCGGCCTGTGGTTTGCCACCATTATGGGCAAGCTCGGCGATTCTAATGTCATTACCGACAATCTGCGTCGGGTTCTGGTTGACACCGATGAGGCAAAGGATCCGTTCTACGTGCTGCTTCTTGGTACCGACGGCCGTCCGGGCGAGGATACGTATCGTGCCGACTCGATTATCCTGGCACGCATCGACCCCACGCAAAAGCAGGCGACGCTCATTTCCGTTCCGCGCGACACCAAGGTCGAGTACAAGGGCGAGACCATGAAGATCAACGCCTGCCATACCGTTGGCGGCGCCGAGGCCATGGTCGAGGCGGTCAACGAGCTGTGCGGTGTTCAGATTTCCCACTATGCCGAGGTCAGCTTCGACGGTATGCAGGCGCTGATTGATTCGGTTGGCGGTATCGACATTAACGCAACCGATGATGTTGACGACCCCGAGCACCTGGATATTAAGATTACCGCTGGCCAGCAGCATATGGACGGTGCCACCGCCCTTACCTATGCCCGCTGCCGCTACACCTATGCCGACGGCGATTACACGCGCATGCGCCACCAGCGTCAGGTGCTTGGCGCCCTTGCCAACCAGATTCTCAATAACTTCGATGCCACGAAGATCTTTGGCCTGGTTAATTCGCTGTCCGATATGCTCGTAACCGATATGAGCGTTCAGGATATCGTGGCTACGGTCAACGCCATGCGCGGTATGGATGTCGACGGTATCTACTCGGCCAACCTGCCCTCGTACGCCGACGACAGCACCATGATCGACGGTGTGAGCTACGTCTTTGTCTACGAGGACGAGCTCAAGGAAATGATGGAGCGCGTCGATGCTGGCAAGGATCCCAAGGGTCCCAACACCATGGGTCTTTCCGACGGTTCCAGCTCTACGATCGGCGACCTGAACAACAACACGTCTGACGATTACGCAAACGGTACCGCAACCTCATCGGTCAGCTCTGACGATTCCGATGACTCAAGCGATTCGAGCGATTCGGACTACTACGAAGAGCCGACCGGCGACGGCAACGGCTACGAGGCCAACTACTAGGGTTACGCGGTTTTACCAAACCGCGTAACCGCTTGACGCTGCGCGGGCCGCATTTGGACAATCTGACGTTCAACTTCAAGGGCGCGACCAGAAGGTCAGCGCCCTTTCGTTTCACGTCACCTTGTCTCAAATGCGACCCGCTCGCTGGCGTTGCCAAGACATCGGCGTCCCCAATGATTAGTCAGGGTAGTCATTGGGGACGTACTTAAATGAGTGCCCGCAAAGCGAGAGTGGATAATCTCCCGTTTTTGGTCTGTTTGTGGGCTCAAAGTGGGAGATTATCCACTCTCGGCATTTGAGTGTCGAATAATCCTCGCTCGTTTAGTCGTTGTTCGGCACTTGGGGACGTTCCTTTTGTGCCGGCACTTGGGGACACTCCCTGCACCATAAAATTCGCCCCGTTCTCGGTTGAGGACGGGGCGAATCGTCTTTTGGGCTTATGCAGCCAGGCTTATGCGAAACGGGCTACGAGCTCCTGCAGGACGTCGGTCATCTTGACGAGCGAACTGGCCGGGACGAACTCGTTGACGCCGTGGTAGCAATAGCCGCCGGTGGAAAGGTTGGGGCAGGGCAGACCGCGGAACGACAGCTGCGCGCCGTCGGTGCCGCCGCGAATCGGCAGCACTTGGGGCTCAACGCCGCAGGCAAGGTAGGCTTCCTTGGCAACATCAATAAGCTCGGGATAGTCACGAACGATCTCGGCCATATTTCGATACTGCTGCTTAATCTCGACCGTCACGCGCTCCTCACCCAGACGCTGGTTGAGCATCGAGGCGGCGGCATCAATAAGGTCGAGTTTCTGCTGGAACTTGGCGGCGTCATGGTCGCGGACGATATAGCGCGCTGTGGCGTGATCGACGGTTGCAGATACACCTTCAAGGTGATAAAAGCCCTCGTAGCCTTCCGTATACTCCGGGCGCTGTACGTAGGGGAGCAACGCGTTGAAGTCGCAGAACAGATTGCCTGCGTTGACCATACGGCCTTTGGCGTCGCCCGGGTGGATGGACTGGCCCTCAAAGCGGACGGTCGCCTCGGCAGCGTTAAAGCACTCCCACTCCAGCTCGCCGATGGGGCCACCGTCGACCGTGTAGGCGTACTTGCAGCCAAAGGTATCGATATCCAACAGCTCGGCTCCGTGGCCGATCTCCTCGTCAGGGCAGAAGCAAATGCCGAGTGCGGGATGGGGCAGAGAAGGGTCCTGAGCGATACGCGCGACAAGCGACATGATCTCGGCGACGCCTGCCTTGTCATCCGCGCCCAGCAGTGTGGTGCCATCGCTGCAGACCAGGTCCTCACCCGCGAGGTCGTTCAGGGCGGGAAGCTTGGCGGTACTCATGGCAACGGGCTTACCGTCAACCGTGCCGCAGACCAGGTCGCCGCCTTCGTAGTGTACGATGTGCGGTTTCACGCCGGCACCCGGTGCAACTTCGGTGGTGTCGAGATGGGCGATCAGGCCCAGGGCGGGCTTGTCCTCAGCGCCCGCACTTGCGGGGATATGCGCGCAGACATAGGCGTGCTCGGTCACGTGGGCATCTTCCGCACCAAGCTCGCGCAGCTCTTCAGCCAGCACGTTGGCAAGGTCAAACTGAACGGCGCTCGAGGGTACCTGGTCGCAGTTTGCATCCTCGGACTGCGTGTTGATCTGGACGTAGCGCAAAAAGCGCTCGAGGACATCGGGGTTCGTGGTGGTGTTTTCCATAAAGACCGCTCCAATCTTGGTCGTCGTGTGCAACAAGAACTCTAGCACGGTATGCCACGGCATACCGCGACGCTTGGATGGGGTAGAATCAGCCATTGAATGCAGAAGGGACGGAAGATCATGGATACGACAAATAGCTCGCGCGAACTACATCTGACGGTGGCGAACGAAGACTACTTGGAGTGCATGGTTCGCATTGAAAGCGAAGAGGGGGAAACCAACGGCGTTCGATCGGTCGACATCGCGCAGCGCCTTGGCGTCTCCAAGGCATCGGTCAATAAAGCGGTTTCGGCTCTCAAGGCATCCGAGCTTGTCGAGCAATCGCACTACGGCAAGGTGATCCTGACCGATCGCGGCCGCGAGGTTGGCACGGCTATCTGGTACCGTCATCGCCTCATCCGCACGTTTTTGGTTCAGGAGCTCGGTGTCGAATTTGAGCGAGCCGATTCCGAGGCCTGCATGATGGAGCATGCGCTATCCGAGGACACGATGAGCCGCTGGCTCGCCTATCTCGAAAAGCAGGGAATCAGCGTCGAGGAATAGCGGGATATATATGGATACGAGTTATTACAACCGCTTTGGTGCCGAGGAACTTACGCGCCGCTTGTCGAGCGAGACCTTGTTGGCGCAGGGCCCCATGGGCAGTGTTCTGTTGAGTGAGTACGATGCCGCCGACATTCCACCGGCGTTTTGGAATCTGGCAGAGCCGCAGACCGTTTCTCGTATCCATCGCTTGTATGTCGCCGCCGGCGCGCAGGTGCTCATTACCAATACCTTTCAGGCATCAAGCTATGCCCTCAAGCACGACCAGATTGCGCCGTCCGTGGCGGAGGTCAATCGCGGGGCCGTCGACGATGCCCGCCAGGCGCACCCTCAGCTACTGCTGGGCTCGATGGGCCCGATCGGTATTGAGTGGTTTGCCGAGGACTCTGCCGAGTATCGTGAAATCCGAGGCATTGCGCGCGAACAGGCGCACGCCTTGCTCAATGCTGGTGTTGACGGTCTGCTGATCGAGACGGTGACGTCTATCCGTAATCTGCAGCCCATGCTTGCCGGCGTCCGAGATGCCGCCGACGGCATGCCTGTTCTGGTGAGTTTTGTCGTTGACGATAAAGGCGACCTGCTGGGCGATGGCCTCAACATCGAGGCAGCCGTTTTGTACGCCGAAAAACACGGCGCAAACTCGGTTGGTGTTAATTGCTGTTCGCTCGCGGCCGCGAATGCGGCGGTGCCCAGGATGGTTGCATCGGCGACTACTCCCGTCACGGTGCGTCCCAACGTAGGCGATCCGGTCCAGACTCAGGATGGCCCCGTATGGCACGAGAATCCCGAAGCTTTCGCGCGCGCATGCATCGAATGGAGACATGCCGGCGCCGCAATGGTGGGCAGTTGCTGTGGAACCACGGCAATCACTACGGCAGCGATGGCCGAGGCGCTCGATATATAAAGGGCAAAACCGCTCCATACGGGGCGGTTTTTTTATTCAAGACTTTAGTCTGCTGGCCGCGCAGCGGCCAGCTTT
>NZ_QSAS01000009.1:0-91169 GCF_003465485.1 Collinsella sp. AF11-11
TTTCCCTCGGGAAACTTCGCGAAGCCCAGTTCCCGAGGGAAAGGCTCAGCCGCCACCACAAAGACCGCAGGGACGGGAGCAGCTATACTACTCTCAGTAGTTAAGGGTCGCGGATTCGCTGCGTCACCGCTCTCAACAGGAGGTCTATGTTTATGGCAGATCAGAAGCCGGTTGTCGGGATCATCATGGGTTCCAAGTCCGATCTGGGCGTTATGGAAGGCTGCACCGCCGAGCTCGAGGCACTGGGTGTGCCCTATGAGCTCGTCATTGCGAGCGCGCACCGCACGCCGGCGAAGGTCCACGACTGGGCTTCGACTGCCGCCGATCGCGGTATCAAAGTGATTATCGCCGCCGCCGGCAAGGCCGCTCACTTGGGTGGTGTCGTGGCTGCCTTTACGCCGCTGCCGGTTATCGGCGTGCCTATGAAGACGAGTGACCTGGGCGGTATGGATTCGCTGCTGTCGATGGTGCAGATGCCTTCGGGCGTGCCCGTGGCCTGCGTTGCCATCAACGGTGCCAAGAACGCCGCCATCTATGCCACACAGATTCTGGGTGCTTGCGACCCCGAGTACCGCAAGGTTATCGAGAAGATGAAGCAGGAGATGGCTGACGCCTAAGCGTTCCGCCGTTTCACCGCAGTATAAGGAGAGCCATGTCCGATTATCAGGGAAAACGATTCAAGGCTTCTCAGATTCCCGATCCGTCGAAGCCGGGTGCTGCCCGTGCGGCACAGCAGGGTCGGACATCCTCTCCTCAGCAGCCGCGCGCGCCGCGCCCCGTGACACCGGCGACGCATCGTCGACAGGACGCGCCGGCCGCATATCGTCCTTCGTCTTATAGCTCCGCTAAGAAGCCGCCCCGGTCTTCATCGCATGCCGCGCCGTCGGATCGCACCGAGCCGCCGCGCAAAAAGCGCCACTCCATTATTCCCATTCTGCTCATCATCATCGGTATCGGTCTGATTGTCGCCGCCGCCGCTATTTTTATTAATGCCCAGATTGGCTATAAGCAGGCGAGCGATTCGTATCAGAAAATCGAGAAGCAATATGTAAGCGATAAGGACGCCAGCGGCGTGCCGATTATCGACTTTGATGCGCTTGCTCAGACGAACCCCGAGATTGTGGGTTGGATTTACGTGCCGGGAACCAACATCAACTATCCCGTGGTGCAGACCAACAACAACTCCAAATACCTCAACACGCTGTTCGATGGCACGTCTAACGCCTCGGGTGCCATCTTCTTGGATAGCGATGACACCGCGCCGGGAATGGTCGACCAGCAGACCACGATCTACGGCCACCATATGAACGATGGGTCGATGTTCAACGTGATTTCGGATACGACTGACCAGGCAACGTTCGATAGCATTGAATATGTGTACTACATCACGCGCGATGCGACGTATAAGTTGCGTCCGCTGGCGACCAAGGTGGTCGAGGACACGTATGCCAAGGCGCGCACGACCAATTTTGAGGGCGACGACGGACTCAAGAACTACCTGTCCGAGATGCTCGACGGCGCTTCTGCCGTGGCGAGTGATGCCACCGATCGTGCCGCTTCGGCAACTAAGGTTGTAACGCTTGTGACCTGTCGTTCGCTGTCGCTGAGCAACACACGCGCCGTCATGGTGCTCACGCCGGTCGAGGAATAAGTTGTTCGAGAGTAGCTAAAAAGGCCCCGTCCCAAATTGGCTACTCGACGACGGTAAGGGAGAAATGATGCTCGAGAGTGGCAAATTGATGCCTTCGATTGATGCTTGGCTGCGCGAGGCCAAGGCCGATGCTTCGGCGGCAGGCTGTGGGATGTATCTGACGCATAACGGTGTGGTGCGCGCGACGCCCAAGACTGAGGTGCGCGGAGTCGAGGCCGATGGCGTGGCGCCTGGGCATAAGGTGGGCGGCATGGTGTTTGGCTTCGATGCTCAGAAGGTGCAGGCTGCTATCGAGGCGACGCGTGCGATGCCGGGTATCGGCTATGTGCGCGTGTGGCTGGCAAGCGGCGAGCTTGCCGTAGGTGACGACATCATGCTCGTGCTTATCGGCGGGGACATTCGCCCACACGTGGTCGATGCACTGCAGGCGCTCGTTGGCACCATCAAGAACGAATGCGTGAGTGAGGTCGAGCGCGAGGCGTAGAGGCTTGCGTCGATAGAAGTATCGTTTATAAAAATGCCCACCGGTACGTGTGATACCGGCGGGCATTTTGCGTTTTGGGCGCGGTGAGCGCTACACGCGCGTCGCATCCTTGGGGCTCATGGTCATGCTCTGGAAGCGGTTTTCCATGTACTCGTTATCGAAGTGCTCTCCGTAGAACTGTGCGACGGGAATGTCCGGCTCCGTGCCGTTAACGCGCTGGTACCAGTAGTCGAGCGACTGCAGCGTCATGACGCCGTCGACCAGCATGATAACGGTAAAGATGACGGTGGCCGAGTAGCGGCTCTTCCAGGGGATCTTGTTGATAAGCTTAAGCAGCCTCGGCAGCAGCAGCTTGATCCAGATGAGGCCGCCCAGGCCCCACAGGCAGGCGAAGCCCGTGCAGGTGCGTCCGCCCGTGAGGACCACGAGCGGATCGGGCAAACCGAACAGCGTTATGTGCGAGTAGCTCCACGAGACCACGCCAAACGCGGTCTGCATAAACCAGCCCACGAACACCTCAAAGCTGGCGCCGAGCAGGGCGCTCACCAGGAAAATGATGATGGGGTTCTTTTTGTAGAAGCGGTTAAGCACCATGGTCATGAGCACGGCGCCAAATCCGTAGATGGGACTGAAGGGACCAAACAGCATGCCGGCGCGGTTCTGGTAGACGCCCGGGTCGTCGACCGTCATGTGCCAGATGTCCTCGGCGATCAGGCCGAGCACGCAGCAGACAAAGAATACCCAGAACAGGTTGAAGTAGTTGAGCTTGATGTAGCCTTCGCCGGTTTCATCGCGCCCGAGCATGCCCTCGGCGGCGGCATCGCGGTCGAGCATCTCCTGCAGGCGGCGCTGCAGTTCGCGCTCCTGACGAAGCGTGGGGTCGACGGTTGCCGAAAGTGCGACGAGGATGCCGAGCTGGATCGCGGGACGCAGCAGGAAGGGCCCGATGCCCTGGAGCATCACGTCGACCAAAAGCTCGACGACGGTGAATGCAATAAGGATGTAGGACAGGCGGGCGGCGTTGCGGCGCTGGTTTTTGATAAGGTCCAGGCCAAAGATGATTAGGATGACGGCACTTGCCGCAGAGAGCATGATGCCGGCGACGATAAGGCCGACTGCGACGAGCGTGTTGTCGCCGAGCTTTTCGGTGGCGTTGCCGTTAACAAGTGCCGTGATGACCTGCCACATAAAGGCAGCGACCGACGGGAGTGTGCCCACGCCGGATAGGATGCACAGGACGGCGTACACCTTAATGATGAGCGGGATCTTCTTGACCTCCGTGGCGCTGGGGACGCTGGGGTCGAGTTCGTTTCGATCCATACAGAACCTTTCTCGCTTTGTTGTCGGTTATAAGGATACGCCGCCGACCTGCCAAAAGACAGGACGAACGTCCCAATTGCAACTTTGTAATCCCCAACGGCGGACGCGGCGGCCATCTGGGGGCGCGGGCGCTTGCGCTGGACAGACCGATAAAATGTTTGGCCGCAAAACGGATTATTAGCTCGGTGGGCTTTTAAAAAGCGCTGCTCATGCGCTGGGGAGCGCGTCGCACCGTGCGTATAATAAGGCGGGTAACGCCAAAATACGAGGCTCTGAGGGGATGCCATGTCTCAAGAAACCATCCGCGCGGCCGAGCGTGCCGCGGGACAGGTGAACGCCATGTCGACGTATGATCCGGACTCCGACCAGCTGCATGAGGAATGCGGCGTTTTTGGTGTCTGGGCGCCCGATCGCGACGTGGCTCGACTGACGTACTTTGGCCTGCGTGCACTGCAGCACCGTGGCCAAGAATCGGCGGGAATCGCCGTGGGTGACGGCGGTACGGTTATGGTCCGCAAGGATCTGGGCCTGCTCGACCGCGTGTTCTCCAACGCCGACCTGTCGACGCTCTCCGGTCAGCTGGCCGTGGGTCATGTGCGCTACGGCACCGCCGGCGCCAAGAGCTGGGAAGCCTCTCAGCCGCACCTCTCTACCATCAATAGCGTCATTATCGCGCTCGCGCACAACGGTACCCTCGTCAACACCGACGAGCTGCGTCGCCAGCTGATCGAGCTGGGCGTGCCGTTCCTCTCCAATTCGGATTCCGAGGTCGCGACCAAGCTCATCGGCTACTTTACCCAGCGTACGGGTCACCTGCGCGAGGGCATTCGCAAGACCATGGAGCTCGTGCGTGGCGGTTATGCCATGACGCTCATCAACGAGCAGGCGCTCTACGCCTTCCGCGATCCGCATGGCATTCGCCCACTGGTGTTGGGCAAGCTGGTGGACGAGGGCCTGGACCAGGCCGATGCCGCATCCGTTTCGCAGCTGCCGTCGCAGGACGGCGCCGCGACGGTTGACTCCGCCGTCCGTGTCACGCGCGCCGGCGGCTGGGTCGTTGCTTCCGAGACCTGCGCACTCGACATCGTGGGTGCCGAGTATGTCCGTGACGTCCGTCCCGGCGAGATCTTGCGCATCAGCGCCGAGGGTCTGGTATCCGAGCAGGGCGTGCCTGCGGCCGAAGAGCCCGCCAACTGCATCTTTGAGCAGGTCTACTTTGCCCGCCCCGACTCCATCATGAACGGCAAGAGCGTCTATGCCTGCCGTTACGACATGGGTCGTCAGCTGGCACATGAGGAGCCTGTCGAGGCCGACCTGGTCATCGGCGTGCCCGACTCCGGCCTGCCGCCCGCGGAGGGGTATTCGCACGAGAGCGGTATTCCCTTTGGCGAGGGCCTTATCAAGAACCGCTACGTGGGCCGTACGTTTATCGAGCCTACGCAGGAGTTGCGTGCCATGGGCGTGCGTATGAAACTCAACCCGCTGCGCGACAACATCGAGGGCAAGCGCCTGGTCGTCATCGACGACTCCATCGTGCGCGGCACCACCATGGTGCAGCTCGTCAAGATGCTGCGCAACGCCGGCGCCAAGGAGATTCACATCCGCATCAACTCGCCCGAGGTCATTTGGCCGTGCTTCTACGGTATCGATACCGACGTGCAGTCGCAGCTTATCAGCGCCAACAAGACGGTCGACGAGATTTGCGAGTATATCGGCGCCGATTCGTTGGCCTTCCTTTCGGTCGAGGGCCTGCTTAAGGTCATGCCCAAGGGCGGCTACTGCGACGCGTGCTTTACCGGCCGCTATCCCGTGGCGATTCCCGAGAGCTTTGGCCGCGACAAGTTTATGGAGGGCTTTAAGCCCCGCAACCTGGACAAGCCGCTGTACTTTGACGACGACGCCGTGGTCGAGAAATACGACGACCGCAGCTGGGAAGAGGAGCACGGCGAGGCCTAAAACCTGCCATATGGGGACAGGTATATTTTGGTAGGTTTTACCTGCTGTTTTGTTGATATGACGGCGGGTGCTGTTATGGCACACGCCGAAATGAACGCAATTATGAGCACCGTTTGGCGCCCGCGCGGCGCGACGGTAGTGGGAGAGGAAGGCTCAGATGAGCGACAGCAAGCATGTGACGTACGAGGACGCCGGCGTCGATACCGCCGAGGGCGGCCGCGCCGTCGACGCGATTAAGCAAATGGTCAAGGACACCAATCGCCCCGAGGTTATCGGCGGCATCGGTGGCTTTGGTGGCCTGTTCTCGGCCGCCGCGCTTAAGGATATGGAAGACCCGATCCTGATCAGCGGTACCGACGGCGTGGGCACCAAGCTCGTGCTCGCCCAGATCATGGACCGTCACGAGACGGTGGGCCAGGACCTGGTCGCTATGTGCGTCAACGATATTCTGGCTTCGGGCGCCGAGCCGCTGTTCTTCCTGGACTACGTTGCCATCGGTCACATCGAGGCCGAGCACATGGCAAAGATCATCAAGGGCGTGGCCGACGGCTGCAAGCTCGCGGGCTGCGCGCTCGTGGGCGGCGAGATGGCCGAGCACCCGGGCGTTATGGCTCCGGCCGACTACGACCTCGCCGGCTTTACCGTGGGCGTCGTCGATCGTCCCAAGATGCTCGACCCCGCGAACGTTCGCCCGGGCGATGTGATCCTGGGCCTGCCTTCCACCGGCGTGCACTCCAACGGCTACTCGCTCGTGCGCAAGGTCATCGGCGTCGACGGCATCAAGCCGGGCACGCCCGAGGCCGCCGCTAAGGCCGAGGAGCTGAGCCGTCCGCTCGAGGAGCTCGGCGGCGCTTCGCTGGCTGACGCCCTGCTGGCTCCCACGCGCATTTATGTGAAGCCGATTCTTGAGCTGCTGCGCGGCGGCGCCAACGTGCATGCTATCGCCCACATCACCGGCGGCGGTATTACCGAGAACCTCAACCGCGCGCTCGCCGACGACGTTGACGCCGTGGTCACCCGCAACGGCGCCGAGATGGGTTGGGACGTTCCGCCCGTTATTACTTACGTGTCGCGTCAGGCCGAGCTCGCGCCCAACGAGGCATGCAAGACCTTCAACATGGGCGTCGGCCTGTGCCTGATCGTCGCCCCCGAGGACGAGGCCGCCGTGACCGAGGCACTGGTCGCGCTGGGCGAGAAGCCGTTCCGCGTGGGCGAGTGCGTCGAGGGTTCCGGTAAGGTCGTGTACTCCGATGAGCGCTAACGAGCAGATGGCTGCTGCCGAGGGCCTGGGCTTTGTGCCCTACACCCGTCCGACCGGCACCGATACGGCCGAGCCGCTTAAGATTGGCGTGCTTATCAGCGGCTCGGGTACCAACCTGCAGGCGCTGATCGACCTAATCGCCGCCGGCAAGCTCAACGCCTCGATTGAGCTCGTGGTGTCGAGCCGTCCTTCGGCCAAGGGCCTACAGCGCGCCGAGCGTGCGGGCATCCAGACGCTCACGCTGTCCAAGGATGTCTATGCCGACCCCATCGCGGCTGACGAGATCATCGCGCATGAGCTGCTCGAACGTGGCTGCGAGTACGTGGTGATGGCCGGCTATATGCGCATGGTGCACACGCCGCTGCTGGCGGCGTTCCCCAATCGCGTGGTCAACCTGCATCCGGCGCTGCTGCCGAGCTTTACCGGTGCCCATGCGATTGACGATGCGTTTGCGCGTGGCGTCAAGGTGACCGGCGTGACCGTGCACTTTGCCAACGAGATTTACGACAACGGCCCCATCATCGCCCAGCGTGCGCTGGCTGTCGAGGAAGGCTGGGACGTCGACACGCTCGAGGAGCATATCCACGCGATTGAGCACGTGCTGTATCCCGAGGTCGTGCAAATGCTCGCCGACGGTCGCATCCACGTGCTGGAGAACGGCAAGGTGGCAGTTGATGCGGCACGCTAGTCGCGTGTAAGAGAGTTCGCTGAGCGCTCTTTGGGACGCAAGCGATCGAAAAAAGTTGATAGGGCTCCGTCCGTACGCGGGCGGGGCTCTTTTTGTGTGGCCTCTCAAGTTTGCTATACTGCTAGCAAGCAGAGAGGAGTCGCCATGGCAACAGCAACAGTGCAGCTCAACACGCGAATCGACCCTATGCTCAAGGCTGGCGGCGATGCGGTCCTGACTCGCAATGGGCTGGGGCCGAGTGACGCTATTCGTGCGCTTTGGACCTACCTTGTCGAGCATCAGACGTTGCCAGGATTTATGGTGGAGGATAGGTGCGAGGCACCCCGTGCGGAGAGTCTGGCCGAGCAGGGATGCGGGCTGGCTTTTTTCTCATTGGGGTTGAGCGCGGCGGATTTTGCGCCAGCTGAATCATCGGCAGACAACTGGGGTGCCGTACGCGACGACATGTACGATGCGATGATCGCTGGCATAGAGGCGAATTGCCGATGATTGCGGCAAAACGACTCTTGGTAGACACAAACGTTTGGCTCGATTATTACCTGCAAGAGGGAGCGTTCGACGAGGCGAAAAGATTGATTGAGTTGGCCGAGGCGGGAAAGATTGACCTTCTGTACGCGCCAACGACGGCAAAGGACCTGTTCTACATTGTGCCGCGGCGTCTAGCTCAGCGGAATGTGAATGGGGTTAACGCTCCGTTCGGTCCGGCTGCATGGGCCTGTATCGAGCATATGATGCAGGTGGCAACGGCTTCTCCGCTTTCGTTGGCGGAATGCGAGATGGCGCGTATGCTTGGCAAGCGTATGCCGGACCTTGAGGACAATCTCATCATTGCATCGGGCGATACGGCGGATGTCGACTACGTAATCACGAGCGACCGACGCATGTTGGAGGCGATGCCCGAGGTATGCTTGACGCCCGCGCGCGCACTCGAGCTCATCGGGATCCTCGGCTAACCTTGCATACTCCGTTTCGCTATCATATTGAGCATTGTGGCCCTCATGCAACTTTGGAGGACGATATGGCGGATAACGAAGCGCTGTTTACGCCTGAGCTGGTGTTTTTTGATTGGGAGTGTGCGACGCCTGATGAGGTGTTTGCGCGACTCGAAGGCGAACTTGCTCCACGCGGCTACATTGGCACCGGTTGGCTCGACGCCGTCCGCACGCGCGAGGATGCGTATCCCACAGGGCTTGCCATGCCGGCGGCCAACATTGCCATCCCGCATACCGATCCGGGGTTTGTGGCTAAGCCCTATATCGCGGTGGTGAAGCCCGCCGCGCCCGTGACATTTAACGCTATGGCTGGCATGGGCGCTCCGGTGCCGGCGCAGATCGTCATCAACCTGGGCATTGCCGAGCCGGGCGGCCAGGTCGAGGCCCTGCAAGCGCTTATGAATATCTTTATGGATGCCGACGCCGCAGCCGATGTACTCGGCCAGACCACGCCGCAGGGCATGGTCGACGCCATCCGCCGCCACTTTTAAGGCCGGCACTTGGGGGCTGTCCCTAACTGTCGGCAGAAAAGGAACGTCCCTAACTGCCAACTGCCAGACCTGTCCCCTTTGCACCAAAATGGTGCAGATTAACCCGTCTCCCATGCACCAGGTGTGTCTCGGGGGCTGCGTTGTGACACAATGGCGTTTGTTCGATTCGTGATGCGAAAGGCCAAACATGGCAAACAAGAAAAAGAACTCCGAGGCCGCACCGACGCCCGAGCAGCAGGCCCGCGCCGCGTCGAGCTCTCGTAAGAAGCAGCGCAAGACGTACGTGTCTAAGACCGTCAAGATCGTTCTGGTGGTCATCGGCGTGCTGGCGATGCTGCTTTCCGTCTCGGCCATGGCATGCTCCGGTCTCATGTCGCAGGCAGAGGATACCTCGGGCTACAAGCTTACCGGCGGTGTGGCTGCCACTATCAACGGCACCAACCTCACCGAGGACACCGTGACCAAGCAGATCATGAGCATGCGCACGTCCTATGGCTACACCAAGGACAAGGACTGGGCACAGTACCTGGTCGACAACGACCTCACGCCCAAGAAGTACCGCAAGCAGCTCATCGATTCCTACACGCAGCAGATTCTGCTTCAGCAGGCGCAGAAGGAAAACGGCGTGACGGTGTCGGATGAGGAGGTCGAGAAGGCTTGGAAGGACGCGTGCAAGAGCGCGGGCGGCGCCAAGACCTTTAAGAAGACCCTTAAGACCTACGGCTACACCGAGGACACCTATAAGAGCTCGCTCAAGGAGAGCCTGGCGCAGCAAAAGCTCAAGGAAGCCGTGGCGCCCACCAGCAAGCCCAAGGACAGCGAGATCGTCGATTACATCAACGAGAACCTGTCGAAGTACAACGATGCCCGCCGCTCGTCGAACATCCTGATCAAGGTCGATTCCGACGCATCCGACGAGGACAAGGCTGCCGCCAAGGCCAAGGCGCAGGAGTGCCTGGACAAGATTAACTCCGGCGAGCTGAGCTTCGAAGACGCCGTGAAGCAGTATTCCGACGATACCGGTTCCAAGGAGAAGAAGGGCGACGTGGGCTGGGACAAGCTCACCACCTTCGTCGACAGCTATCAGGCGGCGCTCGAAGGCCTTAACAAGGGCGACGTGAGCGACGTCGTCGAGTCGACGTATGGTTACCACATCATCAAGTGCACCGACTACTTCCATGTCGATAGCCAGGTCGATGACATTAAACAGGTGCCCAAGGACATCAAGAAGTATGTCTCCAACGTGGTGAAGACGCAGGCAGAGAGCACTGCGTACAGCGAGTGGCTGGAGCAGTACAAGAAGGACGCCGACATCACCGTTAACCCCATGCCCAAGGACGTGCCGTACAACGTCAGCCTGAAGGGCGTCACCAAGAGTTCGACCGACAATTCGTCGACGACTGAGTAATCATGGGGCGGCGCTCGTGTGAGTGCCGCCCGCACTATTGAGGAGGATTTGCAGATGACCAACGAAGAGCTGCAGAAGGAAATGATTGCGGCCATGAAGGCCAAGGACAAGGTTCGCCTGTCTATCATTCGCCAGGTTAAGGCCGAAGTGAAGAACATCGAGGTCAACGAGCGTCGCGATGTGACCGAGGAAGACGTCAACAGCATGATCAAGCGTCTGATTAAGCAGACGAGCGAGACGCTGGAGATGTCCATCAAGGCCGGCACCGACCAGGAGCGTACCGACAACCTGACCGAGCAGGTCAAGATTCTGGAGAGCCTGCTGCCCGCGCAGGTTTCGGGCGAGGAGCTCGAGGCTCTGATTGAGCAAGTTATCGCCGAGCTGGGTGCCACGTCCAAGAAGCAGATGGGCCAGGTCATGGGCGCTCTGGGTAAGGCCACCGGTGGCAACTTCGACAAGCCTGCGGCGGCAAAGATCGTCGGCGCCAAACTCGCGTAATTTGTTACGCGGTTTTACCAAACCGCGTAACGGCTCGACGCTGCAAACCCGTACACACGGCAATCTGACGTTCAATTTCAAGGGCGCGACCATAAGGTCTGCGCCCTTTCATTTCACGTCACCTTGCTCGCGTGTACGGGTTTTCGCTGACTTATGCTCAACAAGGGCGGTTGTATTATTTTCGGCACTCATTGGGGACAGACTTAAATGAGTACCCACGGGGGGGTACTCATTTAAGTCTGTCCCCAATGAGTGCCAACGAGTGGGTGGAAGATTGCGGGTTCTTTACGGGAATGTAGTGTGGGCTGCGGAAACGTGGTTCTTTCCGTACAATAGTTCAACTCGTGTAAACGCAGGGAAGGGACATTCATGGCAGACATGATCGAGATCAAGCATCTCAACAAGTACTTTGGCGACCTGCATGTGCTCAAAGATATCAACCTCACCGTCAAGCGCGGCGAGAAGCTCGTAATGATCGGGCCTTCCGGCTCGGGTAAGTCGACGCTCATCCGTTGCGTCGATTATCTGGAGGAGCCCACGTCGGGCGAGGTCATCATCGACGGTACGCCGCTTACCAAAAAGAACCACCTGGAGATGGCTCGCAAGTATAGTTCCATGGTGTTTCAGCAGTTCAACCTGTATCCCAACATGACGGTGCTCGGCAACCTGACGCTCGCGCCCATCAAGCTGCAAAAGAAGAGCAAGGAGGAGGCGACCGAGATCGCCATCGCCGCACTCAAGCGCGTCGGCATGGCGCATAAGGCCGGCGAGTATCCGCAGAATCTCTCGGGTGGTCAGCAGCAGCGCATCGCCATCGCCCGCGCCCTGTGCACCAAGCAGCCCATCATCCTGTTTGACGAGCCGACTTCGGCGCTCGACCCCGAGATGGTCCAGGAGGTTCTGGACGTTATGATTGAGCTCGCGCAGGAGGACATCACCATGATCTGCGTGACGCACGAGATGGGCTTTGCGCGCCAGGTGGCCGACCGCGTCATCTTTATGGAGGACGGCCGCATTCTGGAGGAGGGCACGCCCGAGCACTTCTTCGATAACCCCGAGAACCCGCGCTGCCGCGAGTTCCTGTCCAAGATTCTGCACTAGGCGCGGTGATGGACATGACGGATATGACGAGGGCGGCCGTGTCGCGCCGTCACTTTTTGCAGCTGGCGGGTGCCGGCATGCTTGCGCTGACGGGGACCGCGCTTACCGGTTGCGGCAACTCCACCAGCGGCGAGGGCTCCGACAAGGGGTCCAAGCTTGCGGCCATTAAGTCGCGTGGACATCTGAATGCCGGCGTCAAGAAGGACGTTCCCGGCTATGGCTATTACGACACCGCCAAGGGCCGCTTTGAGGGCATGGAAGTCGATTTGTGCTACCAGATCGCCGCTGCCGTCTTTGGCGTGAGCTACAAGGAGGCCCGCGCCCAGGAGCTTGTCGAGTTTACCGACGTAACGCCCAAGACGCGCGGCCCGCTGATCGATAACGGCCAACTCGACGTGGTCGCGGCGACCTACACCATCACCGACGAGCGCAAGAAGAGCTGGGATTTCTCGACGCCGTACCGCACCGACTACGTGGGACTCATGGTCAAGAAGCGTTCGGGCTTTACCTCGATTGAGGACTTGGACGGCAAGGTCATTGGCGTGAGCCAGGGTGCCACCACGCAGGGCCTGATCGAGCAGATGATCAAGGACAACGGCTTTAGCTGCAAGCCCGAGTTTAGGGCCTTTAGCGGCTACCCCATCATCAAGAGTTCGCTCGACGCCGGCAATATCGACGTCTTTGCCATGGACCGCTCCACGCTGGCCGGCTACATGAACGAGACCGTTGAGCTGCTGCAGCCCGAGGTCAAGTTTGGCGAGCAGGGCTACGGCGTGGCGACCAAGAAGGGCTGCGACCTTTCGGCCGTGGTCGATCAGGTGATTTGCGATCGCCTGGCCGATGGCTGGCTCGACCAAGAGGTCAAGACCTGGGGTCTTGTATAGGCGTATCGTCCAAGGAAGGAATCAAATGCTCGAAGGATTATTTGACGCCGACCGTTGGTCGACGACATTTCAAAACATGGGGCCCTTCTGGGAGGGCTTTGGCGTGACGCTACAGGTGGTCGTTGCCGGTCTGCTGCTGTCGCTGGTGCTGGGCACACTGCTGGGTGTGTTCTCTACCACTCGCTCGCGCGTGCTGCGCGCCATAAGCCGCGTGTACGTGGAGTTTTACCAGAACACCCCGTTGCCCGTGCAGGTGCTCTTTATGTACATGGCCGGTCCGCAGTTTTTGCAGGCCATAACCGGTGCCGACCAGCCGGTGCGCATCGCGCCGTTCGCGCTGGGCTTCTTGGGTGTGGGCCTGTATCACGCGGCCTACATTTCGGAGGTCATCCGCACTGGTATCGAGGCGGTTCCGCGCGGTCAGATGGAGGCGGCCCAGAGCCAGGGCTTCACCCGAGCGCAGGCGTACTGGTACATCGTGCTGCCCCAGACGTTCAAGATCATTCTGCCGCCGCTGTGTAACCAGGCGCTCAACCTGGTCAAGAACACGTCGGTGCTGGCGCTTGTGGCCGGCGGCGACCTTATGTACCGTTCCGACAACTTTGTGAGTCTGTACGGTTACCTGCAGGGATATATCGTCTGCTGCCTTATGTACTTCATCATCTGCTTTCCGCTCGCCATGCTGGTGCAGTGGCTCGAGCGCCGCTCCAAGGAGCGTCCGCGCGGCGTGAGCCTGGCCGAGCTGGGGCTCGACAACGTAGAGGAGGCCTAGCGCATGGAAATCTTCAACGCAACGAACCTGCTCTACATTTGGGGCGGCTTTGTTAAGACAATCGAGATCTCGGCGCTGTCGATCTTTTTCTCGCTCATCTTTGGCACGGTGCTGGCGCTTGTTAAAAGCTATGCGCCCCGCCCGTTCCGTATTTTGGTGAGCGCCTATATCGAGCTGTTCCGTTGCACGCCGAACCTGCTGTGGATTCTGTTTATCTACTTTACGGTGCAGGGTTTGGACATTGTGATTTCGACCATCGCCTTTACGCTGTTTACCAGCGCCGTTATGGCCGAGATTGTGCGCGGCGGTCTCAACTCGATTCCGCGCGGCCAGTTTGAGGCAGCGCAGAGCCAGGGTTTTGGCTTCTTTGCCACCATGCGCTACATCATTCTGCCGCAGACGTTTAAGACGATCATTCCGGCGCTGTTTAGCCAGTGCACGACCGTCATCAAGGACAGCTCGTATCTTTCGGGTATTAACGTGGCCGAGCTCATGTACACGGCAAACGTCGTGATGGCCCACGCAATCGACCTGTCGCAGGTGCTTATGCTCTACGGCCTGGTGTTTGCGATGTACTTTGTGCTCAACTTTGGTATCTCGCTGCTGGTTCGAGCTTACCAACGCCGCATCGTAGCCGCATAGCCTGGCTTTCCCTGGCACCCAACCTTGGCCTTCAAACCGTCGCTCGCGTACCAAAGTACGCGTCGCTCCTCTTTCAGGCCAATCTTGGGCACCAGGAAAACCCAGGTACGGTATCGTGGGAATAAGAGATAAACAGCCCTTTTCTCATTTGTTAGAAAGGAATCGCGATGAGCGATCTGGAGAATAAGAAGAATCCTGTGGTCATTACCATCGCGCGCGACTTTGGCGCCGAGGGCCACGAGATTGGTCGCATGCTTGCCGACGAGTTGGGGATTCCGCTGTATGACAACGAGCTGCTGGTGCGTGCGTCGCTGCGCACGGGCGAGTCGCTCGATAAGATGGCCGCCTACGACGAGCGTCTGGCTGTGGAGAACATGGCGTTTCTGCCCGACCGCTACGATGCGCGTTCGTACTCGGATAAGTTGTTCCAAAAGATGAGCCAGGTGATCTTGGACCTGGGCGAGACCGAGAGCTGCATTATCGAGGGTCGTCTGTCCGATTATCTGCTGCGCAATAATCCCAACCATATTGCCGTGCTGGTGACCGCCCCCTTTGAGGACCGCGTCGAGATTGTCCGCAAGAAGCGTGGCCTTAATAAAAAGAAAGGCGCCAAGCTGGTCAAGCAGCAACAGAAGGCACGCGAGGCGTTCTATAAGCGCTATAGCGCCGGAAAGTGGAAGATGACGAGCGGTAAGGATATCGTCGTCAACCGCGCCAAGCTGGGGCGCGAAGGCTGCAAAGGCGTTATCGCCGCTGCCTACCGCTACAAAGTCGCCCAGCTCGAAGCCTAGCCAATCAAAACCACCACAAAGGCACCTTTGTGGTGGTTTGTTTTAGGCCGAGGGAAAGGCCTTGGCGGCAGTGCCTATCCTCGGCTTTTGCAAAATCTCGATCTGTAACACCAAGCCAGCGAAAAAGGCTCTAACTGTTACAGATTGAGACGAACTGTTCAGCCGCCAACCTAACGTCTCGATCTGTAACATGTAGCGAGGAATTTGGCCTCTAACTGTTACAGATCGAGATAAAGCGGAGGCGGCTGGCGCAATATCTCGATCTGTAACAACTACGATGCTCAACGGGCTCCAGGTGTTACAGATCGAGACAAACTAGTCGGTCAGGCCCCCAACCACCACAAAGGTGCCTGTCCCCTTTGTGGTGGTTGGGGCGGCCGGCATAAAAAAGTCCCCGCCGGGCGTGTGCTCGACGGGGACTTTGCCGTTTGATGGCTAGCACTGCAGGTGATTACTCGCCCAGCAGGCTCTTGGTGATGGAAGCGGCGGCCTTCTTGCCGGCGCCCATCGCCAGAATGACCGTAGCGGCACCGGTGACGATGTCGCCGCCGGCCCAGATGCGGGGATCGGTGGTCTGGCCGGTCTCCTCGTCGGCGACGATGTAGCCCCACTTGTTGAGCTCCATCTTGCCGCCGATCTTGGCAGCGAAGGGGTTGGCGTTGGTGCCGATAGCCGAGATCGCGACGTCGCAGGGGATCTCCTCGATGGCGCCCTCGATGGGCACCGGGCGACGGCGGCCGGACTCGTCGGGCTCGCCGAGCTCCATCTTCTGGACCTTGACGGCGCACACGGAGCCGTCCTCGCCAGCGACAAACTCGAGCGGGGAGACGAGCGGCAGAACCTCGACGCCCTCGGCCTTAGCATGGTGCAGCTCGGCGCGACGGCAGGGCATCTCGTCCTCGGTACGACGGTAGGCGATGATGGCGTGCTCGGCGCCCAGGCGCTTGGCGGTACGGACGGCGTCCATGGCCACGTTGCCGCCGCCAAAGACGACGACGTTCTTGCCGTGCTTGGTGGGGGTGTCGTACTCGGGGAACTTGTTGGCCTTCATCAGGTTCACGCGGGTGAGGTACTCGTTCGCGAAGAAGACGTTGGGCAGGTTCTCGCCGGGGACGTTGAGGAACTTGGGCAGGCCAGCGCCGGTCGCCACGTAGATGGCGTCGAAGCCCTGCTCGAACAGCTCCTCGGCCGTGGCCATGTTACCCACGACGGAGTTGTACTCAAACTTGACGCCCATGTCCTCCAGGCCGTCAATCTCGCGCTTGACGACTGCCTTGGGCAGACGGAACTCGGGGATGCCGTAGACCAGCACGCCGCCGCCGGTGAAGAAGGCCTCGAAGACGGTGACGTCAAAGCCGTTACGGGCGAGCTCGCCGGCGCAGGTGATGCCGGACGGGCCGGAGCCGACGACAGCGACCTTCTTGCCGTTCTTGGGGGCCATCTTGGGCGTGGAGGCGAGCTCGGGGCGGTCACCCAGGAAGCGCTCGAGCTGGCCGATGGCCACGGGCTCGGACTTCTTGCCACGGATGCACTTGCCCTCGCACTGGTTCTCCTGCGGGCAGACGCGGCCGCAGATGGCGGGAAGCATGGAGTCCTCGCGGATGGTATCGAGGGCGCCGCCGAAGTCCTTCTCGCGGATCTGCTCGATAAAGCGGGGGATGTTGATGTTGACGGGGCAGCCCTCAACACAGAACGGCTTCTTGCAGTTGAGGCAGCGCTCGGCCTCGGCCAGCGCCATCTCCTCGGTGAAGCCCTTGTCGACGGGGCGGAAGTCACAGGCGCGCTCGGCAGCCGGCTCCTCGTTATCGGGGGTGCGGGGCGACTTCATATCGGCAACGAAACGACCGTTAACTAGTGGCATGCGCAGCTCTTTTCCTCATAGGCCTTGAGGGACGCGCCCTCTTCGGAACGGTAAGCGGCCTGGCGGGCACGAAGGTCATCCCAGTCGACCAGGGTGGCATCGAAGTCGGGGCCGTCGACGCAAGCGAACTTGGTCACGCCGCCCACCTCGACGCGGCAGCAGCCGCACATGCCGGTGCCGTCAACCATGATGGGGTTGAGTGACGCGGTGATGGGGGTGTCGTACTTCTGGGCGGTGAGGGTCGAGAACTTCATCATCGGAACGGGGCCGACGCAGAAGACCTGGCTCACGGCCTTGTCCTGCAGCAGGCGCTCCAGCGGAGCGGTGACAACGCCCTGCTCGCCGTAGGAGCCGTCGTCGGTGGTGATGTGGATGTGGTCCTCGTCGAGGAGCTCGCGGAACTGGTCCTCCATGAGCAGGAGGTCCTTGGTGCGGGCGCCCATGATGGCGTGCACCTCGTGGCCGGTCTCGACCAGGTGCTTGGCGACCGGGAAGGCAATTGCCAGGCCGACGCCGCCGCCAATGACGGCGCAGGGGCCCTCGGCCATCTCGGTGGGAACGCCCAACGGGCCCACGACGTCGCGCAGCGACTCGCCGGCCTCGTAGGTGGACAGCATCTCGGTGGTCTTGCCGATCACCATGAAGATGAACTCGACCCAGCCCTCGTCACCGTTCCAGCCGGCCAGGGTAAACGGGACGCGCTCGCCCGTCTCGTTGGCGCGGACCATGAGGAACTGTCCAGCGTGCGCATGCTTGGCGATTGCAGGCGCCTCAATGCGGAACTTGAACACCTTCTCCGAGAACTGCGTCTTCTCCAGGATCTTATACATAGAACCCCTCTCTTGTTAGGGCTGCCGAACCGTGCCTCCACGGAAATGGACGGTAGCCCGAATAAAACCGTACGCGCACAGGCGTTGTGCAGACATACGGTGCAAATTATACCCTCATGGACATGCTGTTTACGTGTGTCTTCGGCGGTTGGGAAAAGGGTTTATCCACTTCGACCTACCAAATAGGGATAGGTTTATTTTGGTCGGTTTTATCAGGCAAAACGGCAAAGGGGGCCGGCCTCGGGTTGTGATGAGGCCGGCCCCCTTTGGGGTGTTATGCGTGTATGGCAGCGCGGGGTTTATTGCGATGCGGCCACCGCGGCGTTTCCGCAGATAAAACCTGCCAAAATTAACATCCCTAAACGGTAGGTTTTAGTGCTTGCCGTTGGCGGAGGCGGCGCCGTTGACGTGGTCGCGGGCATAGATCACGCCGTGCACGATGGCCAGGCCGGCGGCGTCGGCGGCGCGGGCGCAGGTGTCCTGGAAGTCATCGGCCTCGCGGGCGCGCAGCTGTTTGAGCACATAGTCTGCCACGGCCATCTTGCCGGGAGGGTTGCCGATGCCGGTGCGGATACGGCTAAAGTCGCGGCTGCCCATCTTGTCGATGATGGAGCGCAGACCGTTGTGACCGGCATGGCCTCCGCCCACCTTGACGCGCACGTCACCGGCGGGAATGTCGAGCTCGTCGTGAATCACGAGCAGCTCCTCGGCCTTGATCTTGTACTCGCGGCAGAGCTTGGAGATGGGGCCACCCGAGGTATTCATATACGACTGCGGCTTGACCAGCACGATCTGGCGCTTACCGCCCTCTTCCTCGGGATCGTTGATGTTGATGAGCGCGACCTCGGCGCCGGCCTGGTTTTTCCAGTACGTGACGCCGGCCTGACGGGCCAACTCGTCGATCGCCTTAAAGCCGGCGTTGTGGCGGGTTTCGGCATATTCCTCGCCCGGGTTGCCAAGCCCGGCAACCATGCGAATCTTAAGCGGCTGTGCGGCTGCCATATTTGTCCTTCCGTTACACATAAAAGTTTAATCAACGACAAAGGCTACCACGCCCGCCGAAGGCGAGACTTCGTTTCAGCGAAATCCCACCAGACAAAAGCGCGGCCGCGGCAGAGCGAGCCGTCGGAACAGAAGAAACCCCCGCGCGACCTTTGCGAAGCAAGGGGGAGCGCGGGGGTTTCTTCTGTTCCGACGGCGATGCGCCGGGTTGCAAGGACGATGCGATTACAGCGCGAAGTCGCCGCCGACGAGCGTGGAGACGGGCTCCTCGTGGTAAACGGCGGAGATGGCCTGAGCGAACTCCTCGGCGACCGAGATGGTCTTGATCTTGCCGCCGACCTCGACGGGGATGGCGTCGGTGACGACGCACTCGACGATGGGGGCGTCGTTCAGACGCTCGATGGCCGGACCGGAGAAGATGCCGTGGGTGGCGCAGACGTAGATGTCGCCAGCGCCCATAGCCTTGAGCTCCTTGACGTTGGCGCACAGGGTGCCAGCGGTGTCGATCATGTCGTCGTTGATGATGCAGGTCTTGCCCTTGATGTCACCGATGATGCCCATGACCTCGGCGGCGTTGTGGCGCGGACGACCCTTGTGGGCAATGGCCAGGTCGCAGCCGAGCATATCGGACAGCTTCTTGGCGGCCTTGGCGCGACCCACGTCGGGGGAGACGACAACCAGGTTGTCGGTGTCGAAGTTCATGGCGTTGTAGTACTGGCCAAACAGCGGCAGTGCGGACAGGTGGTTAACCGGGATATCGAAGAAGCCCTGGATCTGGCCCTGGTGCAGGTCGAGGGTGATGATGCGGTTGACGCCGGCACGCTCGAGCAGGTTGGCGACGAGGCGGGCGGTGATGGGCTCGCGCGGGCCGGCCTTGCGGTCCTGGCGGGCATAGCCGTAGTGGGTGATAACGGCGGTGATGGAGCGGGCGGATGCGCGCTTGGCAGCGTCGGTGGCGATGAGCAGCTCCATGAGCATGTCGTTGACGTTGCCGCCGGCCACGGACTGAATCAGGAAGACGTCGGCGCCGCGGACGGTCTCGTCGTAGCGGGCGTAAATCTCACCATTGGCGAACTGCTTTAGCGTAAGGCCCGAAAGCTCGACCCCAAGGTACTCAGCAATCTTCTGAGCGAGGGGACGGTTGGAGGAACCGGAATACACGCGGATGGACTTGCGCATATTCTCCGACTTCTCGGGATCATTAATCGGCATTACCCTTCTCCTTTATATCGAATGCCATATAGATGCCTTGTTGCATTGTAACCGCGCGACGGGGCTTATCGGGTCTTGATAACGTCTTTACCGTCAACGGACACGAACCGACCACTCATCCGGTTGCGCAGGTCACGATAGAAAAAGGAGCCGCCCCCATGGGAACAGCTCCTTAGATGCTTGGTAAAACGTTATACCTCGTCGTCCTCGTGCAGACGGCGGCGATAATCGGCGGCCCAGCCCTCAATATTTACCTGACGGGCGCGGCCCAGACCGAGTGCGTCGGCCGGGACCGGCTCGGTGATGACGGAGCCGGCGGCCACGAGCGCGCCGTCGCCGATCTGGGCGGGCGCGACCATCATGGTGTCGGAACCGATGAAGGCATCCTTGCCGATGACGGTCTTGTGCTTGTGGACGCCGTCGTAGTTGCAGGTGATGGAGCCCGCGCCCACGTTGACGCCGGAGCCCATGGTAGTGTCGCCGATGTAGGACAGGTGCGGCACCTTGGAGCCCTCGCCGATCGTGGACTTCTTGATCTCCACGTGCGTGCCGGCCTTGGATCCGTCGAGCATGTGGGTGCCCGGGCGCAGGTAGGCGCGCGGGCCGCAGTCGACGCCGTTCTCGATGACGGCCTCGATGGCGATGGTCTCATCGATGGTGCAGCCGCTGCCGACGGTGGTGTCGGTGAGGCGGCTGTTGGGGCCGAGCTGGCACTCCTCGCCCACGGTGACGTGGCCGATCAGGTGCGTCTGCGGCCACACGATGGTGTCGCGGCCGATGACGGCGTCGGGGCCGATCCAGGCCTGCGTGGGGTCGATGAAGGTGACGCCCTCGGCCATCCAGTGCTCGTTGATGCGGTCGCGAGCGATGGCAGTGAGCTGCGCGAGCTGGATGCGGCTGTTGACGCCCAGGCCATCGCGGTAGTCGTCGCAGTGGAAGATGGAGACCGCCTGGCCATGGCCTTTGAGGATCTCGAGCATGTCGGGCAGGTAGTACTCGGCCTGCGCGTTGTCGTTGCCGATCTCGTCAATGTGGGCGGCGAGCTGCGCGCCGTCGAAGGCGTAGCAGCCGGCGTTGCACTCGAGTAGCTCGGCGGCCTGCTCGGGCGTGCAGTCCTTCTGCTCGATGATGCGCTCGATCTGACCATCGGCGCCCAGCTTGATGCGGCCGTAGCCGAAAGGATCGGGCGGGGTCATGGTCATGACGGTGCAGGCGAGCTCGCCGGTGGCGACGGTCTGTGCGAACTTGGCGACCGTGTCGGCGGTGATGAGCGGCAGGTCGCCGTTGAGCACCACGACGGGGCCTTGCGTGATGTCACAGGCCTCGAGCGCGACCTTCACGGCGTGACCGGTGCCCAGACGCTCGGTCTGCTCGACGCACTCGACCTTGGTGGCGCTGTTGGCGTAGGCGCCGTCGATGAGGGCGCGCATCTCGTCGGCGTGGCTGCCGATGACGACCACGACGCGGCTGCAGCCGGCCTTGATGGTGGCGTCGACGATCCACTGAACCATGGGCTTGCCCAGGATCTTGTGCGAAACCTTGCAGTGGTTCGACTTCATGCGGGTGCCCTCGCCGGCAGCGAGGATAATTGCGGTTGCGTCCATGTGATCTCCTGTTACGTTATAGAGACGTGTGTTTGGAAACGATACACGGCGCAATATGATACCGCAGGCATATGATGAGCGCGTAACGATTGACGCATGGCGGCCGATGTCGGTGCCGCGGGCGCGGCGTTTGCGCTGGTTGTGTATGGCGCCGGCGGCGCTACGCCGTTGGCGTTTGAGCGAGGGGATGAGGGTGCCCGTGGATATCATGCGAGAGGAATCGGGCAACGAGCCCGTCGCGGCATTCGCGATGTCGCATCCGGCGGTGCCGGCACTCTACATGGTGCTGACGCTGGGGCTCACCATGTTCTCGATGCAACCGGTGCTGATCGCGCTGTCGCTCGCGGGCGGGTTGGCGTATGGATTTGCGACGCGCGGGGCTGCCCGCACGTTGGGCGCGCTTCGCTGGCAGCTGCCGGTGATTTTGATCATTGCACTGGTCAACCCGCTGTTTAGCGCCTCGGGCTCGACGGAGCTGTTCCGTATTGGTATGCGCGCGGTGTATCTGGAGAGCATGGTATACGGCCTGTGCATGGGCGGGCTGTTTGTGGCGAGCGTGCTGTGGTTTGAGGCCGCGGCGTCGATGCTCGAATACGACAAGGTGCTCGCGCTGCTGGGTAATGCCGCACCGTTGATTGCGCTCATGATCTCGATGTGCATGCGGCTTATCCCGCAGTTTTTGCGCCGCGGTCGTACGGTGCTGGCGGTGCAGGATGCGATTGATGTGCCGGGCCGCGCGCCGGCCGACCCCGTACGCTCGCGCCTGCGGGCGTCGAGCGTGTTGATGGGCTGGGGCATGGAAGATTCGCTGGAGCGCGCGGACGCGATGCGCTCGCGCGGGTGGGGTGCCGCGACGCGTCGTACGACGTATGCGCGGTATCGGCTGGGGCGCAGCGACGTTGCCGCGCTGGTTGGGCTTGCGCTGTTTGGCGTGGTCACGGTGGCAGTGGCGTGGACCGCGACGACGCAGTATTCGTTTTATCCGCAGCTCTCGGTGCCGGCGCCGTGGCCGGGCTATGTCGTGTACGCTGCCTGGATGGTGCTGCCTTGCGCGTTGCACGCGATTGATGAGAAGAGGTTTGGCTGATGGCTCGGTTGGATAGGGGCCCGGTGTCGGGCGCGGCGTGCGGCCCGGATATTCCGGCGATTGAGGTACGGGGCCTGAGCTTTACCTACCCCGGGGCTGAGGCGCTGGTGCTCGACGGGCTCGACTGGTCTGTTCCCCAAGGTGCGTTTGCACTGCTCGTTGGCGGTACCGGGTCGGGCAAGTCGACGCTGCTCTCGCTGCTCAAACCCGAGATCGCGCCGATGGGCGAATGCGCCGGCGAGCTGTGCGTGCTGGGTGAGAGCGTTGCCGATATGGACGTTCGGGCGTCCGCAGAGCGCATGGGCTATGTGTTTCAGGATCCCGAGAACCAGATCGTGTGTGAAACCGTGTGGCACGAGATGGCGTTTGGCCTGGAAAACTTAGGTATGTCGCGCGACGAGATGCGCCGTCGCGTGGCCGAGACCAGCTATTTCTTTGGGTTGGAGGATTGGCTCCACCGCGATACCGATACGCTTTCGGGCGGACGCAAGCAGCTGCTGTCGCTGGCGGCCGTGCTGGCGTTGCGCCCGCGCGTACTACTGCTCGACGAGCCTACGTCCCAACTGGATCCCGTTGCCGAGAAGAGTTTTCTGCATGCGCTGTTTCGCGTGAATCGCGAGTTGGGCTGCACGGTTGTTGTGGCGACGCACCAGCCGCGCCCGATGCTCGAATACGCGACATGTGCGTACCGGATTGAGGACGGTCACGTGCGCGAGGTGGCGGATATGGCTTCTTTGGGACGCCGAGAATCGCTGTTTTCCGACGACATGTTGGGGTGGGGTGCCGTCCGATGTGCAAAAAACGGAGTATTCAGCAGGCGTGAGGACAATTTGGGCTCTCTGGAGCCGCCCGGGGACGTATCGAGCGCGAAAAAAAGCTCGGAATTGGACAAATCGTCCGAATTTGTGGCGCAAACGTCGCTCGAGAACGGCTCGGAAGCCTTCCCGCGCACGGATGGAAGCAGAATACTCCAAAAAATGCACGCTGGGTCGGCTACCACCCTGTCGGAAGGCTGGTTTCGCTACGATCGCGCGTGCGGTTGGGTGCTGCGCGGGCTCGATGCGTCGTTTTCGGCTGGCGCGGTGCATGCAGTCGTGGGCGGAAACGGCTGCGGCAAGTCGACGATGCTTTCGGTGCTGGCCAAGACTGCCAAGCTGCAGCGTGGTCGTATGGTGCGCGGGGCGGCCTCGGCTGCGCTGCTGCCGCAGAACCCCAAGGCCCTGCTGGTTGCCGAGACGGTGCGCGACGAGCTGATGGAATGGGCCTCGACCTGCGGATATGACGAGAACTTGGCGCGGGAGCGTGCGGCGCAACTGGGATTGGACGGCCTGGAGACGCGCCACCCCTACGATCTTTCGGGCGGACAGCGCCAGCTGCTTGCGTTGGCAAAGCTGCTGCTGATCGGCCCCGAGCTGCTGTTGCTTGATGAGCCCACCAAGGGCCTTGACCTGGCAAGTCGCTGCATTATCGCCCGCGCCCTGCGTGACCATGCGAAGGCTGGCGGCACCGTCATTATGGCCACGCACGATCTGGATTTTGCCGAGCAGGTTGCCGATGACATTGCTATGATGTTTGGCGGCGAGATCGCCTGCATGGAGCCGCCGACCGACTTCTTTGCCGACAACGTGTTTTATAGGGCGTGATGGGATGGCGGATTATCGCATCGTGCGCCTACTCGCAAAACAGGAGATACCGCTGCTGCTGGCGGTGCCAGCCGTGATGGCTGCGGCGTTGCTGGCGGGCGTCGAGCAGGCGGCGCTCGCCATGCTTGTCGTGGTGGCGCTGGTGCTTGCGCTGTTCTTTGCAGGCTACGAGGCGTCGCGACCGGGCCTGCGCCAGATTATGCCAACGCTGGTTCTGGCGGCGTTGGCCGCGGCGGGGCGCATCTTGTTTGGCCCCATTCCCGACTTTAAACCCGTGAGTGCCATCGCCATTATCGCGGGGGCGACGCTTGGCCGCCGCAATGGTTTTATGGTTGGCGCGCTGGCGGCGCTGACCAGCAATTTCTCTTTTGGACAGGGCATGTGGACGCCGTGGCAGATGTATGCCTGGGGGCTCGTGGGATACGTTGGCGGTGCGCTGGCGCATGCCGGCGCTTTTGATCGCGCCGATGGCACCGTGCGTATGCCGGCGCTGCTGACCTACGGCTTTGCTTCGGGTTTGCTGTACGGCGTTGTGATCAACGCCTACGACATTATCGGTTTTGTTCAACCGCTCACGTGGGCGGGTGCCATGGCGCGTCTTGCCACCGCCGTACCGTTCGATATCACGCACGGCCTTGCGACCTGCGTGTTTTTGGTCGCCCTGTACAAGCCTTGGTGTCGCCGCATCAACCGAGTCGTCGTGAAGTACGGACTGTAGGGCTGGTTGCGCCGGGGCGGGAATCAATACTGCCGAAGTGCCATTTTAAAACTATGCCGGTTTACGGGGCCAGATTGGCACAAGCAGACCATGCCGGCTATTTTTGAAATAGAGCAAGCCGTTTACCTGCGGTTTTATTATTTCGGAATTGCGTATGGTTGGGGGTTCGCGATTTAGCCCCGTAAACTGGCATAGTTTTGGAATGGCCGGCTGATATGACGGGCGTCGTGACCCTCAAGAGCCAAATTGATCCGTTTTCTTCCGTCTCCAGACGTCCCCGGGGAATCAGCTGAACTCGCCCGCCACGAAATCAGCCTATCTACTACGTTTGACCCGACACCCCCAAACACAACCGCGTTTTATGAAAAACCGCAGGCTTTCTACCTGCGGTTTTCTTTTTGCGTTGTTCGCTGTGGTTGAGGGTGGTGGCTTAAACGTAGTAGATGGGCGTGTTTCGTGGCGGATGGGTCACGTGGATACCACCACGAGGCCCAAAATGATTCGTTTTCCTCCGTCCCCAGGGGATCAGCTGGGGCTAGAGCTCTAGCGTGAGGGTGACGGGGCAGTGGTCGCTGCCGAAGATGTCGCCGCGGATGCCGGTGTCGCGTACGTTGTCGGCGATTGCGTCGCTTACCAGGAAGTAGTCGATGCGCCAGCCGGCGTTGTTCTTGCGGGCATTAAAGCGATAGCTCCACCAGCTGTAGACGCCCTCGACGTCGGGGTTTGCCGCGCGCCAGGTATCGGTAAAGCCGGCGTTGAGCAGCTCGGTAAACTTGCCGCGCTCCTCGTCCGAAAAGCCGGCGTTGCCGCGGTTGGACTTGGGGTTCTTAAGGTCGATCTCCTCGTGCGCCACGTTAAAGTCGCCGCAGGTCACGACGGGTTTGCCGGTCTCGCGCTCGAGCGCGTTCAAAAAGCCGCGGTAAGCATCGTCCCAGGCCATGCGCACGTCGATGCGGGCGAGTTCGTTTTGCGCGTTGGGAGTGTAGACATCCACAAACCAGAACTTGTCGAACTCCAGCGCGCAGACGCGGCCCTCGGTTGCGGCTTGGGCGACGAGTACGGCCGCCTCGTTCTCGCCGGCGTAGGGTAGCAGTGCGTCGGCGTGCAGCACGCGCAGCGGTTCCTGGCGGCTAAAGACCGCAGTGCCCGAATAGCCTTTACGCTCGGCGTAGCTCCAGGTTTGGTGATAGCCGGGCAGGTCAATATCGACCTGGCCTTCTTGCAACTTGGTCTCTTGCAGCGCCAGGATATCGACGTCGAGTTCTTGCGCGATCTGGATAAAGCTCGGGTCCTTTTTGAGCACGGCGCGCAGGCCGTTGACGTTCCACGAGGCGAAAGTGTAAGTCTGAGGCATGGTGTCCTTTCGACGGGGTTGGCAGGCTTAAGATTAGCGCAACAGGGGCGGGGTGGGCTCCGCGCATGCTGACTTAAAGGTCGCATGCTGGGACATCGCCCGACGCCGCCCGATCAACAAGGACGGAGGGCTCATATGACGCAGGCAATATCGGACCCCAGGCAGGCGTCCGCCGCGCTGGCGGATCTGTTTGACACCCACAAGCGCGTGGTCTTCTTTGGCGGCGCTGGTGTTTCCACGGCAAGTGGCATCCCCGATTTCCGCAGCGTGGACGGCCTGTATCACCAGCAGTTTGCCTACCCGCCCGAGACTATGCTCTCGCATAGCTTTTATGAGACACATCCGGCCGAGTTCTTCGACTTTTACCGCACCAAGATGATCGCGCTTAACGCTAAGCCCAACCGCTGTCACACCAAGCTGGCCGAGCTGGAGCGCGCCGGCAAGCTTGATGCCGTGGTGACGCAAAACATCGACGGCTTGCATCAGATGGCGGGCTCGCAGCGCGTGTTCGAGCTGCACGGATCGGTCCATCGCAACATTTGCCAGTCGTGCGGCGCGGTCTATAGCGCCGAGTGGATTTGCTCGCGCGAGCACGAGGACGCCGCGGGCGTGCCCGTGTGCCCCGCGTGCGGTGGTCGCATCAAGCCCGATGTGGTGCTCTACGAAGAGCCGCTCGACGAGCATGTGTTGACCGGTGCCGTTGCCGCCATTGCCGCGGCCGATGCCCTCATTGTGGGTGGGACCTCGCTCGTGGTGTATCCGGCGGCAGGCCTTACGCGTTACTTTACTGGCGATACGCTGGCCATTTGCAATTTGGCGCCTACCGATCAGGATGCAAATGCCGACCTGCTGATTTCTTGCGACATCGCGGCCGCGTTTGCGTTCTAGCCCGTGTGCGCGGATACAATAGAAAGACTGAGTGCAAAGCGACCCCGCCGCCAGCTCCCCAAGCTCGGCGGCGTGGGCATTTTAGGAGGATGTTCATGGCGAACGACAGCAAGACATGGCGGTGCGGAAAGTATGAGCTCAGCTTTGACCGTCCGCGCATCATGGGCGTCCTCAACGTGACGCCCGATTCGTTTAGCGACGGCGGGGAGCACTTCGACCCGGATGCCGCCATCGAGTACGGCCTGGCGATGCTTGACGCCGGCGCCGACATCATCGACGTGGGCGGTGAGTCCACGCGCCCCGGCTTTACCCCGGTTAATCCCGACGAGGAGGCTCGCCGCGTGCTGCCCGTGGTGCGCGCGCTGGCCAAAGAGGGCGCCATCGTCTCGATCGACACGCGCCACGTGGCGGTTGCCAAGGCGGCCGTGCGCTGCGGCGCCTCGATCGTCAACGACGTGACGGGCTTCACCGACCCCAAGATGGTCGAGTTTGTTAAGACGAGCACCTGCGGCGTCATCGTGATGCATGCCGGCGAGGTCGCCGCGCCTACACGCACGCACGCAACGGTGCAGCTCGATACCTCGGCTGCGGCGTTTGTTGCCGAGAAGGCGCGCGAGGCGGCTGCCGAGGCCGCGCGTGAGGCTGAGAAGCCGGCTCGCCGCCGTCGCGGCAAGTTGCTGGGCGAGCCTAAGCCGGAGGCCAAGCTTCCGGGCGGCGTGGTGCAGCCCTCGTTGCCGTTTGGCGATCCGGAGCCCGCGACCGAGCCTGCAAGCGAGCAGGAGACGCCGGCCGCCGAGCAGGCTGCTGCCGCCGAGACCGTCGCGCCCGCGCCCGAGGCCACCGAGGCCGCATCGGAGCCCAATGACCGCCTGGCCGCCATGATGCGCCGCAGCGCCCGCCGCGAGGAAGCCTACGTGCCCACCTCGCAGCTCCGCCGCTTCACCCTGCCCGATTCGGCGCCCATCATGCGCCGCGTCATGGGCTTTCTGTCCGACCAGGCCCGCGCGCTCATCCACGCCGGCGTGTCGCGCGACCGCATCTGCATTGATCCCGGTCCGGGCTTTGGCAAGACGGCCAACGAGGACATCGTCATCCAGCGCGAGACTGCCAAGATGGCGTCACTGGGTTATCCGCTCATGTGCGCCGTATCGCGCAAGCGCTTTGTGGGCGCCGTCTCGGGCGTGACCGAGGCCGCCGAGCGCGATGCCGCTACGTTTGGCGTGTGCCTGGGCGCCATCCAGGCCGGTGCCAACATTGTGCGCGTGCACGACGCCGCGGGCTTTGCGCAGTTCCTGAACGGCTACTGGGCGGTTGCCAAGCCGCAGCCGCGCCGCGCGTTTGTGGCCGTGGGCTCCAACCTGGGGCATCGCTGTGACAACATCCGCGCCGCACGCGACATGATCGCCGAGATTCCACTCACCTGCGTGTCCAACTCCTCCAAGATCTACGAGAGCGAGCCGGCCTACGAGACGCGCCAGGACGCGTTTGCCAACGCCGTCATCGAGATTAAGACCGAGCTGGCTCCGCTGGTGCTGCTTGACGAGCTCATGAAGATCGAGGCCGAGCTGGGCCGCGACCGTTCCAAGAAGGCCAAGGCCAACGGCCCGCGCACCATCGACTTGGACCTGCTGTGGATGGACGGCGAGACCCACGGCGGCAAGAAGCTGCGCCTGCCGCATCCGCTGATCGGCGAGCGTGACTTTGTGCTGGTGCCGCTCGAGGACCTGATGCACGACCCGGCTCGGTTCTTCCGCTACAACGGCGTCGAGGTCAAGGAGCCCGAGGATCGCGTGGGCCATATCGTGGGCGAATTGGGGCGTATGTAGATGATCGAGATGAATGCTGTTGCCGCTGGCACCGAGCTCGACGCGGCGCGTGACGCGGGCCGCGAGGGCGTGTCCGCGGGCTGGTGCGCGTGGAGCGTGGGCGATGCTTCGCTGACGTTTTCGCTGGTTGTGCGCCCCGATGTGAACATGCACGCCTTCCACGGCCTGCCGTTTGTGGCCGCGATGGGCATGATGGACGCGCTCGTGGGCACGGCTTCGACGCCGGGGTTGGGCCTTGCCGGTAAAGTGGGTATCCAGTGGCCGAGCGATATCGTGTGCGGTGCGCCTGCGTTTGAGGCGTCGCTCGCGCGTGTTGCCGTGAACGGCGGTGCCGGTGCTGCGGGCATGTTTGCCGCGGTGACGGTTGATATTGAGCGTGCGGCGCTGGGTGAGCTTGGCGTGGATATGGCAGATGAGGCGCTGATCGAGGCATTGGCCGCCGCTGTGCTGACCCGCGTTGACGCCTGGGCGGTTGCCGCCAACACGCCGCAGGGCGCTGCCGGCCCGCTGGCTCCGGTGCTGGGCGAGTACTTTGACATGGTGCCACTGCTGGGTCGTCAGGTCGCGGCGGTGTCGCCCAACGGTTTGCCGCTTGCGGTCGGTGTGTTTGCGGGCCTGGACATCTGGGGTCGCGCGACCATCAAGACCGATGCCGGCGAGCAGGAGTTTCCGCCCGAGGCCGTACGGATTCGCGGACTGTAACGCGAGGTGCCCGCGCTCAAAGATAACGATGACAACGAAGCCCTCTTCGGCCTGTGCTGGGGAGGGTTTCGCCTATCTGGGGAATGGGTTGCCAGCGCCCTATTCCTCAAAACTGAAAAATTTTCGTTTTTGAGGAATAGGATTAAGGCGGCTCGGTCTTTCGCGAGGTATATTCGCTATAGAGCCTATTCCTCAAAACTGAAAATTTTTCAGTTTTGAGGAATAGCGATAAAAGACCGCGAGGAGGCCCCGATGAAACTCATCAATAGAACGTCATATATGGACACGTTGACGAGTCTTATTGGCGTGCCGGACATCAAGGTCATCACGGGCATCCGTCGTAGCGGTAAATCAAAATTGCTCGAGGCCCTCCGCGATTACGTGGAGGCACATCTGTCCAATTCGAATGTCATCCATATCAACTACAACCTCGATGAGTTCGAGAACCTGCTCGAGTATCACGCGCTGCTCGCCTATGTAAAAGAGCATCGAGTGTCCGGCAAACAAAACTTTCTGCTTATCGATGAAGTTCAGATGTGCGACGGTTTTGAGCGTGCGATCAATAGCCTTCACGCATCCGAGCAGTACGACATATTCATTACCGGATCGAATGCCTTTTTGCTGTCGAGCGATCTGTCGACGCTCTTTACGGGGCGTACGTTCGAGATCGAGGTTTTCCCATTCTCGTTTGAGGAGTATCGTCTCTATGGCGACGAGGGCGAGGTCGACCGCGACTTCGATGAGTACGCGAGAACCGGCGGTATGTCCGGCTCTTACCCTTATCCACTGCAGGAGCAGCGCTATCAATATCTCTCCAACGTCTTCAAGACGCTCATTGTGAGAGATATCGTGCAGCGGCATAACGTGAGAAACGAATCGGCGCTGCTGCGCATTGCCGATTACATGATGGACAACGTTTCCAACATTACGTCGGCACGCAACATTACTGATGCATTAAATGCGGATGGGTTAAAGATTACGAACAAGACGGTCGGCACGTACATGGGGTACCTGTGCGATGCGTTTGCCTTCTATAAAGTTCGTCGGTACGACATTCGCGGCAAAAAATACCTTAAGAGCGGCGAGAAGTACTATCTGGCGGACCATGCGTTTAAATATGCGCTTCTTGGTACACGTGATATGGATTGGGGGCGCGTATACGAGAACATGGTGGCAATCGAGCTGCTGCGTCGCGGATACGAGGTATACGTCGGCGTGCTCTATAAAAAGGAAATAGACTTTGTAGCAATCAAGCGGAGCGAGAAACTCTACATTCAGGTGAGCGACGACATCAGCTCGGATAAGACATTTGAACGCGAGATTTCGCCACTGCTGAGCATTGGCGATGCGTATCCCAAGATGATTCTCGCCCGCACGCATCACGAGGCCACGGATCGCGACGGAGTGCAGATCGTGGACCTGGCGAGGTGGTTGTGCGGCGAGGCGTAGCAGAAAGCCTATTCCTCAAAACTGAAAAAATTTCGTTTTTGAGGAATAGGACCGATGCATTGCTTAGTCCGCCGCTCGCGCCCGTGCTCGACTTAAGCCCCTGCCTTACCTCAGCTCCTGCATGCGGCGGTAGATTTCGCAGATGCCCTTGATGGTGAGCTGTCCGTCGACCACGTCGAAGGCATCGGTCGAATCGGCGACGATGCCGGCGAGACCGCCCGTGGCGATAACGGTGGCATCCTCGCGGCCCAGCTCGCGCTTCATGCGCTCGACCAGGCCCTCGGCCATGGCAGCAGCGCCCACCACGGCGCCGACCTTGATGCACTCCTCGGTATCGCGGCCGATGGCATGCTCGGGCGCCTCGAGCGGCACGCTGGCGAGCTTGGCGGCACGGGCGGCAAGCGCGTCCATGGAGATGCGGATGCCCGGCGCGATCGCTCCGCCAATGTAATAACCGTCCTCATCGATGACGTCGATATTGGTCGCGGTGCCAAAGTCCACCACGATTGCCGGCGCGCCGTAGAAAGTTTCGGCCGCAACGGCGTTAGCGACGCGATCGGCGCCTACGGCTTGGGGACGCGCCGCGCGCAGCTTGGTCACGGCGGCCGTCTGCGGCCCGATGACGATGGCGTCTGCGGCAATGCGGTCGGCCACGGCGTGCCACTCGCGCGAGAGCTGCGGCACCACGCCCGCAAAGGCGATCGCGTCAACCGCATCGAGCGAGAGGCCGTACATCTTAAAGAAACCCATCAGGCGCACGTGGATCTCGTCGGCGGTATAGGAGCGGTCGGTGGGCATGCGCCACGACTGCACCAGCTCGTCTCCGTCGAACAGGCCCATGGCCGTCTGCGTGTTTCCCATATCGATAGCGAGCAGCATGTCTACTCCCAGTGTTGGCATAAAAGGACGCGCACCATTGTATACGCGCCGTCGACGGCGCTCGGCCGCGATTCGTTTACGGTGATAGGGGCTGAGGGGTTTAAATATGAAGGAATTATGCTCTACGAGATTTTCCTTGCCGTTTACCGAACTCCCGCGTAGTATTCTTTCTTGCGCACATGAGGCGCCCAGACATTGCGGGGTGGAGCAGTCTGGTAGCTCGCCGGGCTCATAACCCGGAGGTCGTAGGTTCAAATCCTGCCCCCGCGACCAAGAACTTGCAGCTCGGAAGCAAAATTGCTTCCGAGCTTTTTCTTTATCGGTTTACCTTGCGGGTGAATTGCGGGTGAATCCTGAGTCAATTTATTATGTGAAGCAGATAAACCATTGATAATCGCGGACCGGTCGGCTTGACTTATCGACCGATAAACTCCAATTGGGAGGAGTCCCGGCGGTCCTTAGCTAAAATAGTGACGTCTGAATAACAACAAGGGAGTCGCTATATGAAGACCGTCTACGATGCCCTTGACCCTATCGTCAACGGGTCGGCAACGACCAAGGAGAAGGGCGACAAGTACGAGGCGGCCTGCGTTTACTATCTCAAGAACGACCCCTTCTACGCGCTGTTCCTTTCCCGTGTCGGGACGATAACCCAGGCACCCGAATGGGATAACAGTTTGTTTTAAGGGAAAGGAAGCCGTATGGCGAAAAAGGGATATATCTTCTGGGACAGCGAGACGGCGAATCCCCAGCAGAGGATATGCCAGGTCGCTTATATCCTCACGGATCTTGAGGGAAACTGCCTGGGCGACCCGGTTTGCCGGGTGATCAATCCTGAGAGCGAGATTGGTTGGTGGAGTAGGTCTCATCTGGAAATCGATTGGGACTCACTGGACGACATGCCGACCTTTGTCCGCTTCTGGGAGGATGCCGGTCTGGCGGATTTGCTGCGAGACCACATCCTGGTCGCGCATAACGCCAACGGCGCCGACATCCACCACATCAAGAAGAGTCTGGCTGCCTACGACATCGAAATGCCCGAGATCGAAGTAATCGATACGATGCTGGTGGCGAAGCAGAAGGGTCTGCCCGGAGCGCTTGTCGACCTCTGCGAGCATTACGGCGTGCATCTTGATAGCCACCACGATGCCATGAGCGACGCCGAGGCGTGCCTTGGGGTTTTCCGTGGGCTGGTCGGCGAGTTCGGTGCGCTCGAGCCCGCCGTTTGGGCTCCGAATGCCTCCTCCCATCATGGCCGCAAGCGTGTTTTCACGGGCTTGGGACTGGTGAACGGGTCGCAGGAAACCATCGAAGAGGTTTTGGCGAAAGCCGAGGAGGCGGGCCACAGGGGCGATCCGGGCGAAATCACTGATCCGGTCGGACTCAAGGTGAAGGTATCCGGCGTTACTCCGGGCTACAATCGCGATGAGATCCTTGCCGCACTTAAGGAATGCGGGATGAAAGCGACCGATGGCAAGCCCGCGCAGAGCACGAAGTACCTCGCAATAGGCGACAACGTGGGACGAAGCAAGCTCGACGCAGTTTTCAGCGGCAACTCGCAGGCAAAAATCGTCACGACGGGCGAGTTGCTTGAGGTCATGAACCGATTTGGCAAGGCGGAATAGAAGGGAAGGCTCGATATGGCCGTCAATTTGAAAACCGTAAAAGACACGGTGAATCTTGCAGCGGGGGTTTTAGCCGCCGCCGCCGGGGTTGTCGATGGGGCAAAGCAGCTCGGTTTCGATGTCGATGGAGCCGTGAAAAGCGCTGCCGACGGGGCAACCAACGGCGCGCGTGCTGTTGCCGACGGCATCGGCAAGGGATTTGGTGCGGCGGCGGAAGGCGTCGGCGCGGCAGCCGGCGCGTTGGGGGATGCCACGAAGGCGTTCCAGGACTCAAGGGCCGCCGCGGAGGCTCGCAAGAAGATCGATGCCGCCAGGCAATCAATATTTGAAGGCGCGTCGACGGTGATGCCCCTGCACGAGTTCATCTGCCAGCAGGTCAAAGCCTCCGAAGCTGCGTTCAACGGCTACGATATGCCCGGCTGCTATCTCATCGCGACATACCGCAGGCATGACCACGATAAGAACTTCAGCGACTATCTCGGAATATACGTGGGGTCAAGTGAGCGTATGGCGGACGATATCGCGTCCATACCTACGCGATTGGGCGATCCGGATGTCTACGCTGACTACAAGTACCGACAAAACATTTTGCTATTCGTGTATCCGTGCGAGCTGAAGGACGTCGACGAACGTCGTGGGCTCCTGCTGCGTTCGTTTGACGGCGAGAGGCTCTACAACGGCACTGGATTATCGGTCGAGAGGGCGGCGGATGAAGACCTATAACCTGGACACCATCCATAAGGTCCCCCTGCGCGAGGTGTGGCCGCATGAGGCCCACGACTTCACCAAGTGGCTGGCCGAGGAGCAGAACCTCGCAACCCTCGGGACGGCGGTCGGAATCGAGCTCGAGCTCATAGAGACGGAGTCCTCGGTCGGATCGTTCAACGTGGACATCTACGCGCAGGAGTCCGGTACGGGCCGCAAGGTGATCATCGAGAACCAGCTCGAGGACACCAACCACGACCATCTCGGCAAGGTGATCACGTACGCCGCCGGCAAGGGCGCCGAGGTCGTCATCTGGGTCGTGGCGCGCGCCCGCGACGAGCACCGCCAGGCCATCGAGTGGCTCAACCAGCACACCGACAGCGACTTCGGGTTCTTCCTGGTCGAGGTCGAGCTCTGGAAGATCGGGGACTCCCTGCCCGCCCCGCGCTTCGGCGTGGTCGAGCAGCCGAACGAGTGGACCAAGACCGTGAAGCTCTCCGAGGGGCTCAGCGAGACCGAAAAGGTCAAGCTGGCGTACTGGACGGCCTACCGCGATGTGGCGGGCGGCCATCCGGAGTTCCTCAAGGAGTTCAGCCCGCAGAAGCCCAGCAAGGACCATTGGTCGACGCTTCGCCTGGGGGTCTCGGCATACCATCTCGCCCTGCTCATCGATACGCAAAGGGGCCGCACGGGCATCGAGCTGTACGTGGACGACGACAAGGAGATCGGGCACCGCGCCATCGCCAACAGCGGGGTCTTCGAGGAGCACCTCGGGCTGACGGCGGCACCCTTCGATGCGAAAAAGGCATCGGGGCTGCGCTTCTACAAGGCGGGCCACCCCATCAAGGGCCACCAGGACGCATGGCCGGGGTACATCGAGGAGCAGCTCGGATGGGCCCTCGAGATGAAAAAAATAATCGCGGAGATCGAGCTCTAAAAAATGCCCCGGCAGTAAATTGCCGGGGCGTTTCTTATTGACGTGATTTAGCACTGGCCGTTTCGGTCCGAATGCGCCGCTCGGTTTCTTCGAGGTCCCTGACGATCCTCCCCAGCGCCATGCGGTAATGCGCGAAGACCGGGTCCTCCTTACCGAATCGGTCCTCGCAGCAGAAAAGCATCGACTCATGAAGGCAAGTGAGCTCGTAAATGATGTCTTCGAGTTCCATGCGACTCCTTTCAAAAAGTAAATAGGGCCTTAAATGGTATCGATGTTGGACGCGGGCTGCCGGCGTCCGCCGTGAATCGGCCACGGCTCCGCGGCCGGGTGGCACCTCCGCTACGCCGCGTCAATGGGGCCCATGAGACCCCGCACAAACCTCCGCTCCGCTCCGGTTGGTGGAGGTCGTCATGGACCTCCCTTGACCCGTCTTCACTCCGGTGCGGCTTTGCAGGGAGCAAAGCCGACGACGACGCGCGGCGTCGCCATTCGGCTTTGCCCGCAGGGGCGAGATGTTGAGGGCCACGTGCCCGGAACGGAGGAAGACATGCAGCAGCTGATGACCGTGGAAATCGCCAAGACGGTGCCGGGGCTCTATGGGCAGGACGGGGCGGAGGACCCCACGGTCTACGCCCACTACTTCTCGTGCGTGAACGGATGGGACTGGTGGCTGCTCGAGTTCGACGGCACGGACGAGGCATTCGGCCTCGTCGAGGGCTACGACGACGAGCTCGGCTACTTCAGCATCAAGGAGATGGCCGAGCTGAACCGCCAGATGGGGTTCGCCGCCGTCGAGCGCGACGAGCACTTCTCCCCGAAGCCGCTCAGCGCCGTCAGGAGGAGGTAGCCGCATGGTCACGGTCGAGTTCGACTCCATGGGCGAGGCGGTCCGCCTCGCCCTCGTGGCCGGGGAGTACGTGGGCGGCGGCCTGGCCGTCCTCCTCCTCGACGCCACGGACCCGCGTTCCGAGGGCTACATGGCCGGGTGGGGCGTGCTCACGGCGAACGTGCCGTCGGCGGCCGAGTGGTGCCGCGGGCACGGCAACATCGCCATCGACGCCGCGGTCCCCGCGGCGCTCATCGAGGCGCTCGAGGCCGCCGGCTTGCTTCGCATGGCCGTCCGCTCGGTGGCGTCCGGGATGGCCCGCTACCCGCTGGCCACGGTCGCCGGGCACGCCCTCGACGGCATGGGCGGCCTGAGCGAGACCCTCGAGGAGGCTCTCGGCTCGACGGTCGTCGTCGAGTACGAGTCGGGCGGCGACGGCGGCGCGTTCGAGGTGGGGACCGCACCGGCGGGTTCGGCCGCGCTCGAGCGCCTCATCGCCGCCGCGAGGTCCGAGGCCGACGCGTTGGCGGTCGCCGGCGGATGGGCTGCCGTCCGGGTCGGTTTCGGGGACGCCGAGACCATCGACTGCGAGACGGGCCGGACGGTTTACGTCGCGGGGTGAAATGGGAGGAGGGCGCGGGCGCGGTCCGGATGGGCCGCGCTTTTCCTTTCCCGGGGATGCGGAACTCCCACCGTCCAAGTGCCTTGGACGGTGGGAGCTGGATACGACGATATACTGCGCGTGCAACGGGGACACGCGCCTCCTTTTCGGTTGACTCCACCAGTTCGTACAGAGACTTTTCGATTTCCCGCTTTGATTTGGAGGTCTGTAATTCCATATTTCTGGAATACGGCACGAGGCTGAGCTTCGAAATCGCGTCTTGCGTCGGTAGATTGTTCCGCGTCCGCGACCAGTTTTCCAAGGGTGCTAAGCTGGGACTGTATTGAGAGTTCGTTTAGGTGGTTCACATTGTCCATAGCGGTGACCACCAATGTTGAATAGCTGTCTTGAAAGACTGTGTATTTATACTTGATTTAAGGCGGAGTGGAATGTGAGCGCGCAAGGAGATGCGGAATCGATGAGAGCCTCAAAAAAATTACCGCAGTGTTATCATCCTTCATCCTCTCTATTCTTCCATTTCTGATTCTATGGGCGGCTTGGTCAGTCCTCCCTGATACAATTCCCGCTCATTGGAGTGGGGGTGTGGTTGATCGATGGGGTAATAAGCTTGAATTGCTGGTTGTTCCGCTGTTTTCTCTGATTGGTTCTATTGCAATTTCTGTGTACCTTATTGTTTCCACGCGGCGAAGAGAGTTCGCGGATTTCTCTGTTCGAATGCGACGGGACTTTGTTGCGTGCTATATTTCTAGCCTTCTTTTATCGACAACCTGCTCAGTGATAATTGTCGTTTGGGTTCAGTTGATTCTTGCGCAAAACACCGCGGTTGATGGGGGACTTGGACTATCGATCCTGTATTCCCTTCCCGGGCTATATGTGATCTTGTGCGCCTTGCCGCCTTTTTATGCGAGCGGCGAGAGCAAAAAGGCAGAGCGCCTGATAACAGTTCTTATTGGCGGCGCGGAGATTGTTCTTTGTGGAATAGTGCTTGAAGGTTCGGCTGCCTCTTATGCGATGATTGGACTGATGATTCTGTTCTGTGCGTTTGAGATTGTGTCACAGGTAAGGGATAGCCGGTCCTTATGAGCAGGATAAGGGCGCACTACGGGCGCCCGGGATTTTGCGGCGCAACTCGGCGTGCCGAGTTCGTTTCCGCTGGTAGCGTGGAAAGATAAACCGAAAGACCGCCACGGCCCGCCGTCATACGCGCCTCGCGCGCCGTATGACGGCGGGCCGTTTTCGCAGGCAGGGCCGTATGACGCATCAGAACCCGTCGGGCGCGGCGGATACCTTGCGCTTCCTGCCGCCGGACGGCGACCCCTTGGGCTTTTTCGGCTTCTCCGGGATGCGCCACACCGGTGCCGGGGAGGTGTTCCGGACCTCCCCCTCGAGCGCCCGCGCGAGCAGCGCGCCCTCGGCCTCCGGCGACGTCATGCCGAGCAGCGGTCCCAGGAACGTCTCGGTGATGTCGCGGCTGGCGAGTGCCATCGGGCCCTCCGCGTCGATCACGAGCGCGCCGTTCTCGCGCGCGCTCCAGGCCATGAGCTCTGACGGGGTGATCAGCGGCCGGCGCGCCACGGAGAACGACTTGCCGGACGAGGAGCTCTGCGTCCCCTTGGTGGAGCTCTGCCCGGTCGTCTTGACGCTGTAGTCGCCGAGACGCTTGCTGATCTCCTCCGCCTCGCCGACGGACTCCACCGAGAGGACGACCTGGGTGCCGAGCAGCGCCAGCAGCGCGTCCGACTCCGCCCTGGAGTAACCGCATCGCGCCTCGAGCAGATGGGTGTTCTGGAGCACGAAGACGACGTGCAGCCCGATGCTCCGGACCTCCGCGAGGTCGCCGAGGAGGCGGGGGATCTTGGGGATCCCGGACCCCTCGTCGATGGCGAGCAGGGTCTCCGCCGGCAGCCTGCCGCCGGACAGGCGCGCTGTCTCGCGCAGCGCCGAGAGCGCCTGCGAGAAGATGCACGAGACGAGCGCGCCGCGGTCGCCCCGGTCCGCCGCGCTGGCGATGTAGAGGATGGTCGGCTTGCGCCCGACCGATGCGAGGTCGACCTCGCCGCCCCAGAGCATGCGGCTGACGTCGTCGTCGCAGAAGGACATGAGGTAGTTGCGCGCGGTGGAGACGAGGGCCTCCCCGCCGCCGCCGTTCGACGAGGCGACGAGGAGGAACTGGCGCGCCGGGTTTCCCGCCGGCAGGTCCGCGGCGAGCTCCTCCAGCGACTTCACGGCGCTCTTCCCGTCACGGGGCTCCAGGAGCGCGAGCACGGTCGAGAGGTTCCGCGCGCCGTCGGGGATCCGCCCGTCCGTAATCGCGAGCAGGCAGAGGCCGGTCAGCAGGTTGCGGCTGGCGTCCGTGAAGAACCTCTGGCCCGAGGAGAAGGCGTCGGGCACGATGGCCGCCGACAGCTCGCGGAGCTCGGCCACGGCGCCGGCGACGCCCTCGGCGCCGAGTGCCGCGATGGCGCGGTCGAGGGGGTTGAACCTCGCCGACTTGACGGGCTCGTCGAGCCGGATGGCGACGACCTCCATCCCGGCCTTCCTGGCGAGCGGCTCGGTCCATGCGCGGATTTCGGACTTGGGGTCGTGGACGATGACGGAGGTCGGTACCCCGTGGGCGTTGCGGTCGATCGCAGCCGCAATTGATGGCGCCAGCGCGCGCCTGCTTTTGCCGGCGCCGCTGCCCGCCCTTATGAGGCAGTGGACGGCGGGGACCATCGCGATCCCGCCGCCGATGCAGCCGGCCGCCACGAGCCCCTCCGCGGCGGCCTTCCCGTCCCAAGGAGGGCAGCGCCTCGCGACCCTGGAGGGCCTCGACTCGAGCCAGGCGTCCCCGTGCGTGCGCGTGGGCGCGCGGTCGCCGGCGAACGTTCCGTCGTGGAGTCTCGCCCATGAGCGGCCCCAAGAAACGAATCCGAGCGCGAGGACGGAGGCCGCGACGAGGGCGAGCGCCGCGAGCAGCTCGCCCGCCTGGCCCGACGCCGCCGTGTCGGCGGCCGCCTCGAGGGGGCCGCGGAAGACGTAGGCGGGCTCGGGGCCCGGGTCGGCCGTGGGCAGCCGCAGCAGGACGGAGAGGCCCGAGATGAGGGATAGGGTCCACCACCTGGCGTAGTCCCAGGCGCTGGCGGTCGCGGCGCAGGCTATGACGGCGGCGACGCCGTGGGCCGCGAGCGTGCCGGCGAGTTCCTTTTTCATGTCGCGGTTGAAGGATTTCGGTTTCATCTCGTGATCGTCCTCTCTATCCTGTTTGCTATCTTCAGCGCGGGGACGCTCGACGGCCCGGTGCCGCCGGAGGCGAGGACCCTCAGGGTCGCGGCGATGAGTCTCAGCGCCCTCTCGCCGGCCTCGTCCCCCATGTCGCGCCCGCCGGCGTCCCGCGTGGTCTCCCTGGCGACCAGTGCCGCCATCGCGGCTGCCCGTCCGAGGGCCGGACCGGGCGACGGCGCATGCCTGAAGGCCCGATCTGCCGTGGGGCACCCTCTGAGGTCTGCCGGTTCGAGGTCCCGGCCGTGCGCGACCTTTCGCGCGATCCTTTCGAGGCGCGCCTTCGGGATGCAGGAGCGGGCCTCGGTGGCGAGTCCGGCTTCCCGCCGCCTCTCCGTCGCGGGGCCGGTTTGGGGCGCGGCGCGCCGTGTCGGCACCTCCTCGCGAGCCGGCGTTCTGTCCGGGACTATGACCCGCAGCGCCGCGTTCTCGCACCGGAGGCCGAGGTCGGCGGCCGCCTTGCGGGTGTAGACATCCCGCGCCTCACCGGTCAGGCACTTGAGGTCGGCGCACCTCTCGACCGCCTTCCTGTGGCGCTCCAGCGCGCCGGCGAGCTCGGGGGAGCCGGATGCCGCCCGGTCGAGGGCTTCCCTCAGCTCGGCGGAGGCCTCCGGGTGGAAACGCCTGAGGTGGGCGGCCTCGATCCTTCCGTCCGGGGGCAGCTCGATATCGAAACGGTTTCGGTCGATGCGGGCGACGGCGTCCAGCGTGGCCTCCCTCGCGAGGTCGCGCTCGATGTAGGCCTCCCGCAGCAGCGGCGCCATGGCCTTCGAGGAGATCTCGAGCCGCGCCGCCTCCATCCTACCCTTGGGCAGCAGGGAGTCCCAGTCGCCCTCGCGGTCGACCGTGAGGATGTGGACGTGGTGGCTCGTGCCGTTGACGTGCATCGCCGCGTAGAACTCCACGCGGCTCTCGGGGACGCCGGTCATCTCGGAGAAGAGCCTCGGCCACTCGGAGCGCACCAGCGCCTGCCAGGCGTCCAGGCGGTCGAGGCCGGCCCCGGGGGCGATGTCGTTCGGGACCGTGACGACGGTAGTGAGCACCGCGCCGCCGTTTTGGGCGATGGCGCGCCTGGCCTCCGCCACGGGGACCGGGCCGTCCGCGCCCCAGAGGCCGCCGGTCGAGCCGGTCCTGTTCGCGGCGTAGGCGGCCAGGCCGTCCACGCCGAGCCTCCTGCCGTCGGCCTCGCTGACCTCGATGACGACGCCGCGGCGGGTGCCGGCGTATGCCGCAAGGCCCGCGGCGGACGCCCTCGCGGACGCCCCCGCGCGGACGACGGAGTGGTTGACGATGACGGGCGGGCTAGCCATCGGCGCGCTCGCGCGCGTGGAGCTTCACCTCGTCGATGCGGCCGAGGCCGGCGCGGCTGAGCTCGCCGGCCTGCGCGAGGTAGTTCTTCCAGATGTCCGCGACGGGGACGTCGTCGAGCGAGGCGTAGGAGGCCTTGAGGACGTCGGCCGACATGAGGCCGGCCATGATGGCGGCGGCCATGGGGCGCGAGAGGACCGCGGCGATGCGGTCCTCGGTGGCGTCGAGCTTGCGCTCGATGTCGAGCGCGGCGACGTCCATCCGCGCGTCGACGACGCCGCGGATGAAGCCCGCGACCTCGTTGCCGTAGAGGTCGAGCTCCTCCGCGGCGAGCGCCGAGCGCAGGAGCGAGCGGATCTCGTCGCTGACGTTGGAGTTGTCGAGCTCCGCCCGCGTCTTGAGGGCGGTGTAGAGCTTGTGGTCGATTTTTACGCTGACATTTCTCGTTGTCATTTTTCCTTCTCCGTTAAAGAAAAGGCCGCCGCCTGTGTAGGCGGCGGCGCGTGGCGGATTAGTCGTCAATGTTTTCGATAGTCTGGTAGGTGAAGGTGTTGTTTGGGATAATTTTGAGGAAGCGGGCCGGGATTGCGGCGAAGATCCCGAGTTCCTGCCCCATGTCTTCAAGGCGACGCATATAACGATCGCAGAAGGTGTCATGCGCCTCACCGTAGCCGTCGACGATATAGGAACGTGCCGCGACCTTGATGAGTTCATCGTCGGGGATGCCGTAGAGCTCGTCAATGTCAGCGAGATACTCGATGGGGTCAAGCGGGCGTTCGGTCTGGCTAAAGACGATATAGGCCTGCGGAAGCCCATCGATTTTGTTCTTGAAGCGCAGAACCCAAGCGCTCTTTGCGGTCGCGATAGAGTCGAGGTTGAGGAAACGGGGGTCGTCGGCGGCACGGTAGGTGTAACGGCGGTTAGCGATATCGAAAACAAGAGGAAGGCCGTAGCCCTTCTGGACGATCTTGTTGCTGCTCTTGATGGTGCTCATGTGATACTCCTTGGGGTTGAGCGGGGCGCATTTGCGCCCCGCAGATTGCTATTCGGTGGCGGCGAAATGGTGGTACGCAGGCCAGTACGTCAGGTCGACGCGGCCGCCCGCGGCGCCGTTGCGGTTCTTTTTGATGTCGACATGGAGATCGCGGCTGCCGTTCTCGGCATCCTCGCGGTCGGTCATGATCGAGAGGATGATGTCCGCGTCGAACTCGAGCTTGGCGGTGCCACGGAAGCTGCCGTCTTTGCCGGTGATGGCGACGGCGATGACGGGGGTGCGCTCGTGATGCGCCATCTGTGCGAGGCCGAAGGACACGCGGTCGAGGATATCCGTCGTCGAGAATGCCGGTGTGGACACGGTAACGAGCTGGGCGTAGTCGACAATCACCGCCGGCGGGATGCCATCGCGGATGGCGATGGCGTGCACTGCCTCGGTGAGGCACTCGATGCTGTGGCCGCGCACGTCGTCCATCGTGAGATCGTCAACGATGATGAGGTTGTCTGAGATGGCGCGGACGGCCGCGACAGTGTCATCGACGACCTCACGCTTGCTCTCGTCGGCGAAGTCGGCCTCGGTGAGCGGTGTGCCACCGGGGATGAGACATGACGCGGCAGGAAGGATGCGACGGACGCAGGCCGCGCGGGCGATCTCGTAGCTGGCGATCACCACGTGACGGTGACGCGCCATGGAGAGGCCCATGTTCAAGATCAGGTCCGTCTTGCCACCGCCGGCGACGCCGGTGAGGAGCACGAGCTCCTCACCGAGTCCGTTGAGCTCGGCGCTGAGCGGAGCGGGCTCGAAGGTAACGCGGCCGTCGGTACCAATGAAGACGGCATCGAGGCAGTCGAGCAGGGGACGGATGCCGCCGCGGAAGGCCGGGGGCACGGCGGGGGGATGGTTGGGGCTAGGCATCGTGGCTCTCCTTGTCGTTAATCGAGTTGACGTAAGCGATGAAGCTGGGCGCGTACACGCGGATATGGCGCATGGCCTTGATGCACGCGCCGGAGGCGTGCATCAACTTGTAAGCCGTAGGGCGGCTGACGCCCAGCTCCGCCATGACGCGATCGGTCGACCAATAAAGCGGGCCGTCACGATGGGCGACTTGATTGACCATGGCAGCTCCCTTCTATTCGTGGGTATAAGTGCTGTGCTCGAGCTGACTGTAGTTTCCCGTGATTGCTTCAGCGAAAAGAGGGGGTAACTCCGCGGACAACGTGATTGGATTATCTTTATGCAGCTAGATGGGACGACTGGACAATTTAAGGGTGACTTTGATGTCCGCGTCGAAGGCAGTCTTGCTGACGGATGCCTTGTGTTCGGCTTCCGTTCGACCGATTTGGATGCGCCGATATGGGCGAAGGGGGCGAGGCCGCTTAAAGATGCGGACGATTGGGATAAGTCGACAGGGATGTCTCAGCATAAGATTGCCGAAAGGGGAAGGCTTACTGTCGACGATGCGGATTGTTTCGTCGCCCTCGCGGACCTAGTCGACAACAAGCATAAAGAGAGGTATCCCGAGAGTGCCGATTGGCCGCCATATCTCTTGGCGGGGCCCGACGACGGCATGCGGATGATTCGCCATAAAGACGGGCAGTACTGTTTGCGCGACGACGGAAGCCTGCTACGGCTCGCGAAGCGCGTGGGGCCGCTCTTTGGGCTATATGGCGATCAAGTCGGTTATGTCGATGGAGATGTGGTCAGGGAGCCCATCGCGGAATGGGTTGCCGCTGCCGGCTTTGCTCTGTTCGCGAGCAGGCTTGTCGCGTTCCTCAAGGATGGGCGCGATGCGGTTCCTCTTCTTGACGATCTTCATTTCTCCGAAGCGATTGCATCCAAAGCCGACGGAAGCCAGTTTTCGATGTGGACGTGTTCTCATTTAATCGATGACGGGCTCACCCCTGCATATGCTGAACTCCTGGAACGCGCCTCGCAGGAATCCTTCTGGCTCGAGTCTGGCCATATCGCTACCACAGACATGGGGGCGCAAGTTGCCGTTCACGGGAGTGCCGTCATCGACCAAACCGATGGCGTTTCGCGTCTGATCGGGCTTAATGGGGCGGGCTCGTATATTACCTGCGAGTTGAAAACAGGGGACGGCATCACCAGGCTTAAAACCCAGATGGCAGCTGACTTTATTGACCCGAGGTTCGAAGCTGCGCCGTTCACGGATATCACGCCGCGTTTCATGATGGAAGACGAAAGGCTGGCCGAGATCGCAACGGCGCTGCTTCGCGGGATTCTCGATAGCACTATCGGCTGTCATGGCACTCATGCCGTGATGACGAGGTTGGTCGACAAGTGTGCTGCCGTGACCTATAACTCTACTCTGGAAAGGTTGTGGGCGGGGTTTGCCTCCCACCTTTCCCATGGAACAATCCGCATCTGTCCTTATTGCGGGCGTGCCTTCATTCCGGAGCCTAGCAATATGAAGTACTGCAAGCTCGATCCCGTGAAGGAGTGCAAGGTACGCAAAGACGAGGACGACAAGAACAGGAAGCGGAAGGCTCGCTCTCTGGTGGCTGAGGCGGTTAAGACCAACTGCAACGTTGGCGATATCGTTCGGGCGCGCGATTTAATTTACAAACAGCCCCTCGAGGGTATGTTTGAAATATCGGAGATCGATCGTGCGCTTGCATATCTCGCAGAAAGCAAGCGGAGTAATAACCTAAAAGCGATCAAGGGCGACGGATATCTCGTATGCTAATGCATGCTTACCCGTTCAGCAGGCGGCCGATGGTGTTACCGGCCTCGCGGGAACGCTCCTCGAAGGCATGGGCGTAGATGTTGAGCGTGGTCGAGGCAGACTTGTGGCCAAGCTGGGTCTGAACGGTCTTGACGTCCAGGCCCTCGGCAACGAGAAGGCTAGCGACGGTGTGCCGAAGCTCATGGACCGTTAGGCCCTGATAACCCTTTCCCCGCGTGAAGGTTCTCCCACCATAGGTTTTGGTGACGACGTCCTTCGTATATTCGCCCCATCCGTTGTCGACGCAGAAGTTGCGGAAGAACTTGTCAAAACCGTCGGGGTCAATCCTCTGCCCGTATTTTCCGTTAACGACCGGCATGAGGCTGTCCAGAGCCAAAGGCTCCATGGAATGCTTCAGGCGAAGGCCGTTGATATGCTCCAGGTTGAGGCGTTGGCTGTTTTTCCAGACAGCAAGAATTCGTGCCAGGGTATCGTCCATGCAGACGCGTCGGCCCGCTGAGCTCATTTTGGGATTACGAAGGACTTTGTCCTTTGCGTATTGGTTATAAAACGTAATGGTATTGCTGGCGAAATCAATATCACCCCAGCTTAGCCCCAGCATCTCTCCGCGACGGCAGCCCGTTCCGAGGATGATGAGGATCCCGACGTATTTTGCGTCCCCCTCTGTCTCAATTTTGCGTAGGATGGCCTTTCTGAACCGTCGGGCCTCAGAGAGGGTGAGGCTATTTCTTTTGTTCTCCTGAGGCGGTTTTGGAAAATCGACCATATCGGCGGGATTGCTGGGGATTTCCCCATCTCGGTATGCCTGTTTAAGCACCTGTCTTAGTTTGACATGGACCTTGTAGAGGCCGTTTTCTGAAAGGGGCCTTTCGTCTCCGCACCCTTCCGTCCATACTGCACGCCTTGCACGTTCTGCCGAATATGCATTGCGGATCCTCGAAGGAGTCAGGGATGTGAGTGCTACGCCGCGGAATAGCCTTTCGATCTTTTTGATTTCCAAGGCCTCCCGGTCGTAGGCGAGGGGTGAGTTCAACTTATGTTGGGCGTGGAACTTGCTCGAATAGCTTGCGACTGTATTTTTCGACCCAGCTGCCTGCCCGCTTTCGTATTCGACCCGGTAACGGGCAAGTTCCTTTTTGGCATCCGATTTAAGCCCGTGTATGGTTCGCTTGGGTGCACGCTTATATTTTCCACTGGCATCCTTTTCCGGAAGGTTAAAGGTGATGAGCCAGGTGTTGGGTTTGCGACCCTTTTCGATGGCCATAGGGCGTCTCCTGCTGACGGGGTTGATACGATACTCCCTGCCCGTGCCTTTAAAGGCACGGGCAGGGAGTATCGTATCCCGAATTGTGAAAGAAATTCACCCACAAGTGAAATTCTGCGGGTGAATTGCGGGTGAAACTTTTTGTAAATCAAAATAAAGCACAAGCAAAAATAACTCGCTACCTGCTATTTTCTTTTCTATAATTAGAATTCATTTACTATGATTAACAGTAATTACTCCGGGCTCATAACCCGGAGGTCGTAGGTTCAAATCCTGCCCCCGCGACCAAGAACTTGCAGCTCGTCGGCCTAGCCGGCGAGCTTTTTTGTTATTCCGGGACCGTGTTTTCGGTCCAATTCCCAACCTCTCAATCAAAGATCTCGATCTGTAACATCTAGACCCGATTTGGGCGGCTAGATGTTACAGATCGAGATATACCGGTGGATTGGGTCCCGTTTGTCTAAATCTATAACACGAGGGACGGATTTTGCCGAGTAGCTGTTACAGATTGAGATTTTGTTGTTGCCCTCCTTTATGCGTGAATCTTGACTCTTTTTATTATGTGAGGCGGACGGGCTATCGATAATCACGGGCCGGATGGATTGACTTGTCGATTGATAGATTCCAATTGGAAGGAGCTGCGACGACCCTTAACGATCCTTAACTAGAAACAGTGACGTCTTAAAAACAATAAAGGGGCCGCTATGTAGGGGCCGTCTATACGATGCCTTTGACTTACACTTCTTTATGGAGCCATGTAAGGAGGCGGCAATGCAGCAACCCATCGCGACAAACGATGTGATTCTATTTTCCACTCTCAGGGAGAATCAGTACTTCGATCGAAAGAGCGCCCGCAAGGATGACAAGGAGATTGCGAAGCATATTAGTGCATTCGCCAACTCGGCGGGAGGCAAGCTCGTTATCGGTATCGAGGATAATGGTGAGGTAACGGGCTTCAAGCGTAACGGCGCGCACGACATTGAGAAATTCGAGCGCGCTGCGCTCACGACTTGCACGCCAACCCCTATTGTCCGCAAAGACCGAATCCCCGTGGTCAATTCTTCGGGCGAGGAGGACTTCGTTCTCGTTTTGGACATCGATGCCTCGACCAACCACTCTGTTGCTCGCGTGAGCGACGGCGAGGTTTTCTTGCGGCAGGACGACAAGAGCGTGAGGCTCAGCCGCGAACAGGTATTTGCCCTCGAGTACGATAAGGGGCAGAGAATCTTCGAGGACGAGCTTGTTGAGGATTCCTCCCTAGATGACGTGGACCATGAAGTGCCTGATCGCTACAAAGGGATTCTTGGAACCGAAGTTTCCGACGAGCAGGTCCTTAGAAGTCGTCGTTTTATGCGTGACGGAAAGCTGACCGTTGCTGGAGCCCTGCTATTCGCGCTGGATCCGTCCGCGATGATGCCACAGGCGCGAGTCCGTGTCCTGCGCTACGACGGCGTCAAAATGGAGACGGGCGAGCGTCTCAACATCACGAAAGAACGAAGCTTCTGTGGGCCGCTGCCTAAGGTGATCCAAGACGCCTACGAACTCATCTCGAGCATGCTCCGCGAATTTCAGTTCCTGGGGCCCGACGGGAAATTCCAGACCGTGCCTGAGTATCCTGAGTTCGCCTGGTTCGAGGGCTTGGTCAACGCGGTGACACATCGCGACTACTCGTTCCGCGGCGACTACATCCGGGTCTCGATGTTCGATGACCGTTTGGAAATCATCAGTCCAGGCGCGCTTCCCAATATCGTGACGCTCGACAACATGAGGACCACTCGTTACTCGCGCAACCCACGCATCGCGCGCACGCTGGTTGAATTCGGTTGGGTTCGGGAGCTAAACGAGGGCGTCAAGCGCATTTATACCGAGATGCAAAACTCTCTGCTCAATGATCCGGTCTACACGGAACCTGATGGGGCAAGGGTTCAGCTAACGCTTGAGAACAATATCGTTGCCAGAACCGTAAGGAGAAGCGAGGCTCTCGAGGACAAGGTATCACCGGAGGTGATCGCCTCATTGGGGGAGTATGAGCTCGCCGCCGTCAGGTTGGCCTTTGCGAACGGAAGGGTGACAGCAAGGGAGCTTGCAGCGCACATCGGGAGAAATCGCCGCACAGCAAGCCGGGTGCTTGGTAAGTTAATTGAGGAAGACGGGCTGCTCGAATGGCACGGCTCATCCCATAACGACCCAAAACAGTTCTACACGATAAGGTAAGGTGGTCGATCTATTTCGCACCTCTGTCGCAGTAATGTCGCACCTCTGTCGCAGTAATGTCGCACCTCTGTCGCAGCGGCCTCGATGACGCGTGGATATAGTCCCTCGGCAAATCTCAAACAAAATCTCAATCAGTAACGGGTAGGGGTCAAAAGCGGGCCTAGATGTTACGGATTGAGATTGTTGAGGATGGGCCGAGGGGAATGTCTCTATCTGTAACAGGTGGAGGCCAAAAGTGGGCCTAACTGTTACAGATTGAGACAAACCGACGGGCCGTCCGCTCCATCCACCTGCCGCCACCTGATATTCGCCGATTTTCGTTGTGCCGCTGTGCCCCCATGCCATATCCTCTAAACAACTACGCGGCAACATCGCCGCCGCGCCTACAAGAGAGGATTGTCCATGACCGCACCTGCATCCAAGCTGCTCCAGCCCATTACGGTTGGTCCCCTTGAGCTCAAAAACCGCATTATGTTCCCGCCGCTTACCACCGGCTATGAGGAGCGCGACGGCTCCATCGGCGAGCGCAGCCTGGCCTTTTACGAGCGTCTGGCCCGTGGCGGCGTGAGCTACATCGTCATCGGCGACGTTGCTCCCGTTATGACCGCAAGCCCCACGCCCAAGCTGGCGACCGACGCCCAGATCCCCACGTTTAAGGCGCTGGCCGACGCCGTTCACAAGCACGGCGCCAAGGTCGCGCTGCAGCTGTTCCACCCCGAGTACGACGTGCCCGGTGTCGGCCGCATGGTCATGGGTTCCATGGCCGCCGCCAAGGCCGCGCAGGAGGCCAAGGCCGCCGGCGACGAGGAGACCTTTGCCGCCAAGATGGCCGAGTCCAACGAGATCCGCAAGCAGGCCTACGCCAAGTTGCACCACGATATGCAGCACTTTGTGAACGAGGCGAGCGTAGAGCAGCTCACCCAGATCAAGGAGGCCATCGCCGCCTCGGCCGCTCGCGCGCAGCAGGCCGGCATTGACGCCATCGAGGTCCACGGCGACCGCTTGGTGGGTTCGCTATGTTCGGCCATCCTCAACAAGCGTACCGACGAGTACGGCGGTTCGTTCGAGAACCGCGTTCGCTATGCGCTCGAGGTCGTCGCCGCCATTAAGGAAGCCGCGCCGCAGCTGATGGTGGAGTACAAGCTCCCCGTGATCATGGAGAACCCCGACGGCACGCCGCGCGGCAAGGGTGGCCTGCAGCCCGACGAGGCCTGCGAGTTCGCCAAGCTGCTCGAGGGCGCGGGCATCGACATGATCCAGGTCGCGCAGGCCAACCACACCGGCAACATGGGCGACACCATTCCGCCCATGGGTGCCATGCCCTACAACTGGACGCTGCCGGTGGCCGAGCGCGTCAAGGCCCTGGTCTCCGTGCCGGTGGCCACCGTCGGCCGTGTTGTTTCGGTCGAGGCCGGCGAGAAGATTCTTGAGGACGGCGCGGCCGACATTATCGCCTATGGCCGCTCGCTCATGTGCGACCCCGACATTGCGCTGAAGGCCGCGACCGGCGAGCCCATCCGCGAGTGCCTCAACTGCAACAAGGGCTGCGTCGATGCGATTCAAAACCGCAAGCACATCTCGTGCGTGCTCAATGCCGAGAACGGCGACGAGGCGACCATCGCCATTAAGCCGGGCGAGGGCGACAAGAAGATCGCCGTGGTGGGCGGCGGTATTGCCGGCCTGGAGGCCGCACGCGTGGCGGCCAAGCGCGGCTACGACGTGACCGTCTATGAGGCGAGCGATCACTTGGGCGGCCAGATTGTGCTGGCGGCCGCGCCTCCGCGCAAGGATGAGATTATGCGCTCGGTCGAGTACTACGAGAAGATTCTGCCCGGCCTGGGCGTGAAGGTTGAGCTCAACCATGCCGCTCGCCCCGCGGACCTCAACGCCGCCGACGCCGCGATTGTGGCCGTGGGCGCGCATGACGTGGTCATCCCCGTTCCGGGCGCCGACTCGGAGAAGGTCGTCTCGAGCTGGGACGTGCTGGCCGGCAAGGTGGAGCTCAGCGGCCGCGTCGCCGTTATCGGCGGCGGCCTGGTGGGCACCGAGACTGCCGAGTACCTGCTGCAGCACGGCTGCGAGGTGGCGATTGTCGAGATGCTCGACAAGATTGCCGCAGGCGAGTCCGAGACCATTCTGCCGCTGATTATGAGCGACTTTGCCGAGCACGGCGTGGAGCAGCACGTTAAGACCCGCCTGACCGCCATTACCGACGAGGGCGTGGAGACTGTTCACACCACCGAGGACGGCGCAGAGGAGCCGGTGAAGATCGCTTGCGATTACGTGGTGATGGCCGTGGGCTCCAAGGCCAACGCGTTTGATCTGGACGGCGTGACGGTGCCCGTGACCTGCGTGGGCGACTGCTCGGGCGAGCGCACCGCCGACATTGCGAGCACCATTCGCACGGCGTATCACGCGGCCAACGAGCTCTAAGCAAGAAAGCTATCGCGTATTGAGTGGGCGGGGAGTGCCGTAATCGGCGCTCCCCGCCTTTTTGTCAATAAGAGCGCCCGCTGACCAGCGGGTTCAGAAAATCCGAATCTTATGGACCCGAAAATCCGAATATTTAGAACCTGAAAATCCGAATTATATGAACACGAAAATCCGAATCGCAACCACCCGAAAATCCGAATTTGCTACAGTGGAATAGAAGAATCAGAAAGCAGGACCTGTAAATCTGCGGGGGTGGCTCATGGCGGGCGAGAGGCTACATCGGGACGGATACATCCCACGTATCGTGGATGCGCAAATCGAGCGCTACCTTCGTGTCTTTGGCGCGGTCGAGATTGCAGGCACCAAGTGGTGCGGCAAGACGTGGGCCGCGCTCGAGCACGGGGCGTCCGTCTCGTATGTCGACGAGAATCTCGACCTCGCGCGTGCCGACCCGGCGATGATGTTGCTGGGAGACCGTCCGCATATTATCGATGAGTGGCAGCGCGTTCCCCAGATTTGGGACTACGTTAGACACGAGGTCGACCGTGCCCGGGGCACGCGCGGCGCCTATATCCTCACGGGTTCCGCCACGTCTGCGTTTGGCTCAAAGGCGGAGGCACCCGCGCATAGTGGAGCCGGCCGCATCGGCCACGTCCGCATGCACCCCATGACGCTTGCCGAGACAGGTGAGTCCAACGGCAAGGTGAGCCTGGCGGGCTTGTTTGAGCATCGTTTTGAGCCCTGCCGGTGCAATGGCGATACACCGGGGCTTGTCGAAGCCGCCTGCCGCGGCGGCTGGCCCGAGGCGATCGATATGGTCTCGGCTGACGCTCAGCTCATCGCCCGCGAATATCTCAACATTACGTTTTCGAGCAGCTTCCCGGCGGTTGGTCTCGACCCCGATATTGCTCGTCGAGTCTCTGCATCGATCGCGCGCAATCTGGGACAGGCAACCACGTATAAAACGATTCTTATGGATATGTTCGGTGCCGAGGAGGAACCCGCAGCGTTTGCCGATGAGACCAAGGTGCGCAGGTACCTGGATGCCCTCAAAGGCATGTTCATTCTCGAGGAGGTCCCCGGTTGGGTTCCCGCCGCGCGCGACAAACGACGCTTTACCGTCAAGCCCAAGCGCTATCTGGCAGATCCGAGCCTTGCTTGCGCCTTGCTAGGTATGTCCTTGCAGGCGCTGCTTGCCGACTGGCAGACATTTGGTCTGGTGTTTGAGAATTTGGTCATACGCGACCTTTCGGTCTACGCACGTTCGCTCGACCTGCTGGATAGCACGCCCGTGCGCTATTATCGCGACGATTCGGGCCTTGAGTGCGATGCTATCGTGCAGCTAGCCGACGGACGGTGGGCCGCCTTTGAGATTAAGGTGAGTGAAGATAAAGCGAGCGCCGGCGTCGAGAGTCTCAAGCGCGTTCGCAAGAAGGTCTGTGGAAATCCTCGTTCACGCACACGCGAACCGGAGTTTATGGCCGTGATTGTGGGGGTGGGTGAGTACGCCCGCGAGGTCGAGGACGGTATCTACGTGATACCCGTGCGCGCGTTGGGGTGTTAAGGGGCGGCACGCCGTGTGTTCTCCGCCCGGCGCTATGGATTGGTGCAAGGGGGGTTAGGTTTGTGTGCACCATGTTGCTGCGAAGTAACCTGACCCCCTTGCACCAAGGATTTGACTTTTAAGACATCATTAAGGCTTGCGCTGTGGAGCAAACCGCAGGTCAATGCTATTCTTTTACCTTATCGTATGGTGTTGTATTCTGCCTGAATTCTATGCCTACGAGCAACGGATTGATCGCGACCAAGCGGAAAGGATGGCACGCCCACTAGCAGGGCAAACGCAAGCGATGAGTGGCATGGACCGACATAGCGAGCTCCAGCAGCACAAGACGGCGGCCGAGTACCGCCAAGCTGCCGACGAGCACGTGCGGACCCTCAAGGATTTCTGGAAGGATTTCCTGGTGAGCGGTCTGTTTGTGCTGGCCGCCATCGTTGCCATCTTTGCATGCCTGGCCTGGTTTGCCGCGAATAACCGAGTGAGTGCCACGGGGAGTACGATCGGGGCGAAGGGTCCGCGGTTTGTGCTCTCGGGAACGCAGGGCGGCACGGCGGGCAAGTACGACGCCCAGGACAACTACGCGTCGGACAGTACAAGCCTTGCCGTGAACAATCTTTTCAACCTCAATAACATGAGTGCCGATGGCAGTCTCTCTCCGGGGTCGGCTGGTCAGCTCCAGCTCAACGTCAAGCCGCTCTGCAACGACCTGCACGATATCACGGTGGAGATGACCTGGGAGATTTCCGTCCAGACGAGTGCTGTCGGCATGGGCTCCGCTGCGGATGCATCGAAAAACGAAGAGATCATCAACTCGCTTAAAGATTTGGTGCGCGGTCATATCCTGGTTTTTCAGGGCAAAGACACCTCTGGCTTTTACTCCAATCCGCTGGTCCCCACGACAATCACGGTGACCCAGGACGGAGCCAGCGTTACCGTCATCACGCAGAGCTTTACCATTCCGGCGTCGGACTTTTGCCCTGCGGACTCAAATAGCACGACCAAAACCGTACCCAAAACCCTCTACTGGATTTGGTCGGAGCAGTTTAAGAGCTACGTTCGCACGGGCAACGCCGGCTACGGTGGCAACCTTTTTGCGAGCACGGACCCCGCCGCGGGATACGCAGCCCTCGTCGGCGACATCAACAATAACCACGCGCGCTATTTCCGCGCCGATAGCACGAGCGTGCCAGGTCAGGCGCCTAGCGCGGTTCCGCCTGTCGGAGCCGGCATGTCCTCTGCGGATGTGGAAACCTGCGCCAGCTACTACAACAACGCCGACGAGATTATCGGCAAGAACGTCAAGTACATTCGCGTGCGCTTCACCGCCAAGGAGGCGGATAAATAAATGGACGAGCAGCTTAATGCCCGCGAGCAGGGCGATATCAAACACAACGAAGGAGCGGCAAACCCCGGCGGCAACGGGTTCGGCTCGCACGGCGAAGCGCGTCCGGCTGGCCGCATCGAGCGCATCAAGGCTTGGGTGAGCGACCACCGTCGCGAATCCCTGGCCATCGTGGGTCTGGTGGCCGCGCTTCTCGTGTTGCTGGGATTGACGCTCGGATGGTTCGTCGATGCCAATCGCGGCTCCACCGTCGGCAAGATCAAGGAGCCGGCAGAGCTCAAGGTGCTGGGCCCCAACGCTACGGCAACAGAGCAGATCGACCTGAGCTACAACCCCGAATACGGCGATACCAAGACTGGCAGCACGGTGACGCTCAAGCGCCCGTTTTGCGTGCAGACGGGCGGCGACGGGTTTGAGCTGCAGCTTGCGAATACGACCAACATTACGGGTCTCACTATCGAGCTGTACAGAGCCGAGAACACGTCTGCGCTCCAGACGCCCGACGTGAGCGGTACCGCAGACGGCAAATCTTATAGCTGGAAAGCAACCGGAGAGAACCTGCTGACGAGCTTCGAATATATCAACAAGGAGAACGACGGTCTGGCAGCCGTGCCGGGCGAGGGCGCAAGCGACCCTACATTCAAGGACTATCAAAACGTCCAGCGCAACGCGCGCCCGCTCTACCGATACAAGAAATTCGGCAAAGGCGACCTCAACGCTAAGACACTCGACAACTCGACTGGCAATGACACGCTTAACTTTATCATCAAGCTTTCGTGGGACGAGAGCGCCAAAGAGACCGACGTGATTTACCTGATCGCGCGCAACACGAGCGGCAAGTAGGAGAGGGGGCGCACATGGAGAAGCAAGAGAAACAGCAGGATGCCGAGCGCGAGCAGCTGGCAAAAAGCAAGAGCCTAGTCAAGAACAAGCTGGTTGTGGCGGCAATCGCACTTATTTGCGCCGTGGCGCTCGTGACGGGTGGCTACTTTACCTATTCCGCCTACACCGCCAACGGATTTCTAAAGTCCGTCGCCGCAACGGGCACTGCGCAGAGCCTATTTGCAAGCGATTTGCTCACGGGCTATATGAGTGCGCCTAGCCCCGACGAGCTCGCCCGTGCCCAGCGCTCCGTTACGGTGTATCCCAACAACGGGCAGTGCAACTTTACCTTTAGCATCTACAACTACTTGCTGGGCAACAGCAACTTCTGCAACGACAAAAATGTGACATACACCTTGACGGTCGAGGGGCACGGGCTCGATGGCGCCACGTGGAGCTATGCGCCCCAGCCCGGTAGCAGCGTCACGCTTCCGGAGAATCAACCTACCAAGAACGACTACACCGTGACCTTCCCCGAGGCTAAGTTGGGACAAGCATACTTTGTGATTAAGGCCACGGTCGTATCGGAGAAGAGCCCCGGCACCGAGCTAGCCTGTCTGGCGGCGAAAGTCGTGCCGTCAAAGAGGGCCGAGGTCAAGACCGCTGCGGTTGAGGGCGCGCTGGTCGATGAGGCTGGCAAGTTTGCTGATTACGCTGCATACAACTACCGCGTGACGGTTACGGGCGCACTGGCAAACGTCACGCTCACGTGGGGGGAGAACGTGGAGATCGACCCGTTCTTTGAGACCAACCATAGCGCGACGGTGGATGCTGCAGCTCGCAAGGCTACGTTCACCATGGAGCCGGGTTCGATGGTCGTCAACTTTTACCGAGCGGACGGCAAAACGCCCGGTGGCTGGGGCGACCTGGACATTAGCGTGAGCGGAACTACTCTGACGGGCGCGACGGAGACTCGATAACTCTGGAAGCGGAGTTTTAGGATAAGAGGTACGGAATCGATGAGAACGGCAAAGCGCATATTCGCAGAGTTCATGACGGTGGTCATGGTGCTCCAAGCATGCTCGCCCACGGTGGCTGCTGTGGCGGCAGGCTGGCAGAACATCTCGAACGAGATTGCTGCCGCATCTGCGAAGGCGTTGGATACTGCCGAGAGCGGCGAGACCAACGGCGATGTCACGATCGGGTCTGGGTCGAGTGATGCCGGCGCCGACAGCGACAGTGCTGGGGATGACGCGGTGAAGGATGACGCTGCAGCAGGCGATACCACCGATAGCGCCACTGGTTCCGATTCCACGGGCGACCAGACGGAAGGCGACGATGCCGCTGACGATGCCGCCGCTGACGACGCCGAGCAAGATGCCGATGATGCGACTTCGGAGGACGCTGATGCCCAGGCGGGTGCGACGATCACGGATTTGAATAAGCTCGTCGAGCTGCTCGAGAAGAACGGCGCGGAAAGCATCGTGCGCAAAGACGACGAGAGCGGAATCCGAAGCCTCGATGTCAAGTCGTCGGAGGCGTTCGCTGTCCTGTCTAACGCCGACGCTTCGCTTTACTATGATGCGCAGATCAAGGTTATCATCACGGGCGATGCGAAGCTCACCGAGTCGGCTAATAACGGCATGTCTTTCCAGGGTCTTGGCAGTGATGAATGTCCGTTTGAAGGCAGGATCTATAGGGACGTTGATAGTCCCGTCGAGCTTACGACTGATCGGACGGTTTTTAATAACCTCAAGCTGTCTGACCAAAACAAAACGGTCAGGATAAAGTGGGTAGGCGCGACTAGCTATAGCGCACCGATGGTCGCTTCGAAGGTCAGCGGTGCGGAAAACGGCGAAGAGAGCAAGACACTCATCGCGTCGGTTGACATCGTGGAACCCGTGAACGTTGATGTGAAGGATGCGACTTCCGCCTTGACGGCACCCCTCCTGGGTGCGACGACGGGCGACCTTGCTGCGAACGTTACCTATAGCCTCACCGATTCTCGAAAGAATCTCAACGCGAATGCGACGGGCAACATTGGCTTGATTGCCAACACGGTCGAGAGCGGGAGCTTGACGGTTGAGTCCGTCACGTTCCCCAACGATCTGACCTCAGGCGGAGCCGTCAAAACGAGCTCTGGCAACGCTGGCCTGCTCGTAGGCGAAGTCAAGGACGGTGCGACCCTGAGCATTGGCACTCTGGCAAACGTTCCCACCGCCACCGTCCAGTCTACGAACGGCTCCGCCGGTGGCGTTGTAGGACTCGTTGGCTCGAGCACGGGTGCCATGGTCAACGTCGCGAAAGCTCTCGACCTACACGCGCTCACCGTCAAGGGCACAACTGCCAGCGGCGGTTTTATTGGTAAAGCGACCGTGCTCACACTGGGCGCGGATAATAAGCAGATTGGGTGTCCTCTAAATATTGGCGACGAGAACAGCGCTTGCTCTGGTGGCGTTATCGGCGACGTGAGCTTTGCGCAAGGATTTGCCGTTACGTCCAATATGTTCGACCTGGGCGACCTTGTGACTCTTGGTGCGTCGCAGCGCGCCGGCGCTCTTTTTGGCATGGCCGATATCTCTAATGGAGACATCGTGGTGCAAGGCGGGACGTATAAGAGCAAACTCGCCTTACCAGAAGATGTTAGTGTCAACGGCAGCTACGGCGGCCTTGTCGGCAAGGTGTTCGCGACGAAAACGGACGACGACGGCGCTTTGCGCGCCTTTGTTGTTGAAAAGGATGCAGATAATAAGAATACGTGCTCAATTGAGTTTGACCTTGCGAGCAAGTTGTCCGACGCAGGCGGCGTTGTTGGCTATGTTGGCGATAGCGCAAATCCTAACTCGCAGCCCGTTGCCGTTGTCTTCAACGGCGTGACGGTTGCGTGCAAGGGAGATGCTTCGGCGCGAACGGGTACCGGAAAGTTCGGTGGCGCCGTGGGCGTTGTCGATACGCGCAATGTCCTTGACGTGCGAGATTTCAAACTTACAAGCGACAATCCTATCGGTAAGGCGCAAAGCAACCGTGCCGCGGGAATTGCGGGATCCGCGTGGAATGCTGTAATCAAATTCAGCGGCATCACGGATCTGTCGGGCGCAAGTTTTGCCGAGAACGCCACGACGGGTCAGCTCGTATACGAGAACCACAACGCGCTGATCTTCGCTGCCGGCAATGGCTCTAATGGTGATCTGGGAGACAAGGGCGCTGCGGTCTGGACCTTCAAGCGTAGCAACTCAGCCTCAAAGACGGACGACATCGCGACCTACGGTGAAGTTGTTCGTCTGGGCGGCGACTTCATTAAGCTTGATGTGGACACTCATAAGTTGACCTTGCCGGATTCGCTGACGGCAGCTAACGGTGCCTACGCCCTAACCACAGCTGAGGATTTCGCCAAGCTTGCGATTACCTGGCAAACCAACGGCTACTACTCGATGGTTGACGGCGTTACCGAAAACAACCTTAACGGCTTGCAGTCCTCGACCATTACGGTGAACGGCACTATTGATCTCAAGGGCACGGGCCTGACGGGTTTCACGCAGGATCGTGCAGACGGCTCGCAAGTTTTCTCGGGAACGTTGAACGGTGGCGGCACAATCAATCTTGCCGTCGGCGAGGCGTACGGCAAGCGTGGTGAAGACGTGCTCGACGGCAATAACACGAGCAACGGCAACGGCAAAATCTACCGCCACGGCCGCTTGGGCTTGTTCGCGGCCGTCAACGGTGCAACCATCTCCAACGTCACAATCGCTGGCTCCATGAAGTTCGATAACGGTTCGGCTATCGATGCCGGGTCGCTTGCGTGTGCCATCGTCGGCAACCTGTCATTGTCTGGCGTAACGTGCAAAACGAATATCGCGTGCGATGATACGTTTGCCAATGACGTGAACATTGGCGGTATTGCGGGCAGCGTGCTGGCGGCTTCTACGGTTGCGTTTAAGGATAACAGCAAGGCTCAAGCGACCATCGCTGCAACTAAAACGCTTAACGGCAATAGTCGCATTGGCGGCGCCATTGGTTATGCGGGCGATTATGGCTCGTCATTCAATGTTGCGGGCCTCGAAGTCGCCGGATCAATCGAAACTGGCGATTGCGCCGGCGGCAAGATTGCCCAAGTCGGTGGTCTTATCGGCTGCATCGCACAGAGTACCTACAATGCAGGGACAATAGCCAACTCAGCTGATAAGTACGTGAACATTTCGGGCCTTTCGTTCAATTCATTCGAAATGAAAGTCGGCAGGAACGGCGATAAGCTCAATGGCACGGGTGGTTTCTTGGGTTATAGCTGGGGCAACGCGGTCGTAACTATCGGAGATGAGAGCATTAACAAGAATGAAAACTCTTATGCTCTGAAAACGACCAACGCTTCTATAACCGCGACTGCGGATGATTCCAAGGAACTCGGTGGTCTTGTATACGCCGCGAGCGGCCACTGGATTATCAACAACTATGCCATCGATCTCTCGGGCACAACCATTAATGCGGGCGCCGCTCAGACGCTCGGCGTTCTAGTTTGCCGCGGCTGCAAGGTGGATGATAAGACGACATATGGCGTCGAGAGCTACCTAGGCCTGTACTTGGAGGACAGGGCTTATTGGGATACCGCCTATAGGGTGCCCACCGGCGAGGGGGCCATCGTTGCGTCGGGCGTAACGTCCTTCGATGAATGGGTTGGCAGCGGTGTAAAACCAAACAACGGCAGCAAGCTCATGGACGCCGACTGGAACACGGTCGTTTCGCTACACACACAGAAAAACAAGCTGGACATGGACGGCGATTCCACAAAAGACAACAGCTACCATAATCGCTCGTCTTTCGGTCGAAGCCAGAATACGAACGGCAATACCCGCTACTTCTACAACCTCGACATAGCCTCTAAGAATTGTGAAGGCGGCTTTAGTGGCAGTCAAATCGATACAGCGGAAAAGCTGCTCTTATGGTCTGCTTACCGTTATGCTCCCGAAGGTATTCGTTCGACAATCGTTCCCAATGGCACGACAGGGCTCGATGATTCCATAACCATAACGGGTACAATCGATTTGGCCGGCTACAGCTATTATCCAACTCAGCCGAGCGGAGAGGTGACGGTTGAGAATGCGACCATTACCTTCTGTTACTCCAAGATCAAGGCCGAGCAGAATGGCAACAAGCTAAATTCCGATGCTACCCAGCACGAGAACATGCACTGCGGTCTTTTTCGAACGGTGGCAAACGGCGATCTCACAGTAAAAAACGTCACTTTGCGTGGTACTGTTGGGCCCGTTATTAATGACGGAAAGAGCTCTGAAGACACTGATGGAGCAAGCGGAAGCTCTTCGGGCGCGCTCGTGTGCCGCTACGTGTATGGGTCCAGCGACGGCAATGGCACCAAGATTAGAAAGATCTCAATTGATGGTCTTACGCTCAACAATCTGATTGTCGACGGCGCCAACAGCGCCACGGATGCTAACGCCTATATGCCTCTGCTCATCAACGAGATGCAGAAGTACGTGAGCCTGAACGCGAAGAATATCAAGACTACTGGGTACACGAGTGACACCAAGGCGGCTACGTCGCTGTTCGGAAAGCTTGGTGTAGGCAGTGAGGCCGATCAGGTGACGGCAAAGTTTGAGCAAATCAGCTTGCCCAGCCAAAAGAATAAAACGATCTTCACCCATGCGAGCCTGCTGGAGAGTTTTGGCTACGGAAGCACGAGCACGGGCTCTGCGGACTACACCTTTACTAAGGCCGATGCCGATGCCGATGCAGGCAAGGTGACATACGGATCTGAGATTGATGGGAGTACGGAGTACCCGGGCAAGCAGCTTTGGTATTACGACGAAGCGACGTATGGTGCCGTGAGCGGCTATGTGACGGTTGATGGTAAGAAGGACGGTGACGTCAGGCCTTGGTTTGGTGGCTATCTTCCTTATGTTTATAAGGGAAAGGCCACCGAGAGCGGCGTCCAATATCATGAAATTAAAGTCAACCAGCGCATTCCAAAGCTGGTAGAGGGATGCGGCACATATGGCGATCCGTATGCCGTTAAGGACGCGACTGAGATGAACGCCATCGCCAACTACATCAACAACCAAACTGCGCTCGACGGTTGGGAGGTCACCATTGCCGTCAACCAGAGTACGCTCTGTACTCGCCGCAGCGACAATAAAACCGACAATGAGGTTACGTACGTCTATAAGCAGGCGAAAGACACTGGGAAGAAGTGGGAAAAGAAGACCGGCGACACCACTGATCCTTCGGCCACACTTTCCGACGAGATGATGCACCGCTATATCCAAAGCGCGTACTACAGTATTGAACCTACCGGGGGTAATACGATCACCCTCGACGGCGCATCGTTTGGCGGTTTTGGCAACAAAGCCAACCCGTTCCGTGGCGTCATCGTTGGCAACCCTAAAGGTGATAAAAAGGCAACCATCAAGATAGAGAATAACGAGGGTTCGCTTCGCGGCCTTATTCCCTATAGTTACGGCAGCGTGGTGCGCGATCTGAATATTCGCTATGTGAACGCGTCGGCGACTATTACTTATTCTGCCAAGGATGCCGACGGTGTTCCGACGTCGTTCTTCGGTGGCGTTATCGGCTGCATCCTTGGCGGCGATAACATTATCGACGGTGTGGCCGTGAATGGGACAACGCCCGATAACTCCACAACCGGCTTTACGGTTGCTGGTGGCGGAACTAAGCCACATCTTGTTCCCATCGGCGGTTACGTTGGTGCCATTGCGGGCGGCGGTGTGATCTTCCGCAATATGTCAGGGACGTCTTGGCGCGCTGGAACCAGCGACAAGTCTCAGGGTCTTGGAACGGGCAACTTCCGGCAGTACGACAATCCCTACGTTGGTCGTGTGATTGATGGCTATGCCTTTAGCGAGGGCTGCAAAGTCGAAAACGGTAACGCTAACTACAAGATCAACGAGCTCACAAACAAGGGAGCTGCCTGCGTCACTACCACGGGCACCGACAACAAGTATATCGGCACTGATGCCGAGGCACCCGTGACCACGGTGGAAAACGCCCAGGGCCTTTTGGTGCTCTCGGCCATCATTAGCTCGGGTGCGGGTGCTGGAGCGGCACATACTGACTACGCTAATTATGGCGTGTTCCGCGGCTCCAAGGCGTACTGGGGCAGCGATAAGCAGGACCCGGCGATAAACGGCTACCTGTTTGGCAACAAGGAATATGGTAAGGTGCGAAATGCCAGCTACGACTGCGTGGGCAAGCCTGCGAGCGCTTCCGGCGATTTCGAAACCGCCAAAAACGATGACCAGAAGGCCCCGGGCAAACAGGGGTGGCACGGCCCGCTCAACCATGATGACGATGTAAATTCGCCCTACCTGGTGGCGTCCTACGCTGCCGACTACCAAACGGGCTACGTGTGCGCGTCGAAATCGATCGGCATGAGCCTGGAGTTCAAGGAAAATGCCACCTATGATATGACTGGCTACGGCACGGGATACGTGGGTCTCAGCGGCCGTTACTATTCCAATGCTTGCAGCTCGAACGAGGCGTCCACCGATCGCGACCGCATCACGCCGCACGTGGCAACGATCGACGGCAACGGGGCCACCATCACGGTGGGCACCAAAGATGCCACTTACGGCGTCGTCGAATATGCCGATGACGACTATAAGGTCTCGGGCGTGGGCGGCCTATTCAGCACCGTGATGTTCACCTCAACCAATGTGGGGCAGAGCGTCACCGCGAATGACGGCGCTCAGGTCAAAGACCTCACCTTTAGTAACTGCAACGTATCGCTCACGTACAAAGACGCCAACGGTAGCATTGCCTCGGGACCGGCATCGAACGACCTCATCGGCACCGGCCTTTTGGCGGGCGCAACGGCCAACTACGACGGCAACACGCGTGGCGTCTACCGCAACGTACAGATGAAGAACTGCACCGTGTTGGGCGCAAAGAGCGTAGGAGGGCTTCTTGGCAGCTCGGGCCGTACCAGCCGAAGGACGGATAACGACGTGACCTATATGGTCAATTTCGGCTCCGGCACGCAGGCGCCCGCGAATCTCTGTGACTGCTCATACACTGGCCTTAGCGTCACGGGCGAGAAGTACGTTGGCGGCTATGTGGGTGCGATCGCCTCGCCGTGCGGCGTGTGGACAACCGCGGCCACAGGGGTATACGAGAAGACTATTGGCAAAAACTCGACCATAACCGCCACGGGTACAACACCCTACGTGGGCGGCGTGTTCGGTTATACCTCCAGTAACGTATCGGTGAACACCAAAATTGGCATCACGGAAGCCGTCGCATCGAGCACGGCAGTCATCTCTGGGGTAAATGTACTCGCCACCGGGTCGAACACCGATAAGTACATGGGCGCCGGCGGTGTGGTCGGAAGCGCCTATAGAGGCGTTATTTCTATAAGCAACGTGCGCATTGATGCCGGAGGCGATGCCAAGAGCGCCATCATCGGCGATGCCACCGGAACGAACAATAGCATCCGTAATGCGGGCGGCTTGATTGGCGAGGTCACGAGCAGTGGCAGCCCCAACACGTACTGGTTTGAGGACTGTAGCGTCGAGAATATCAACATTGCCGGCACCGACCAATGCTCGGGCGGACTTATCGGCTACTACTTCAGCAATGTGAACATAGCCTGCAACAATATCGCGATTGAGAGCGCCACGATCAAGGGCAGGTGGAGCGGCGGTCTACTTGGCGCGATTAACAGCGGTGCCGACGTCATCAACGTCACCAACACAAAGGTATCTAACACAACGTTTGGCGGAACCTCCAACGGCGGCATTGCGGGCGACGGACGCGGCCAGTTCCATCTGGTAAACGTGCTCATGGACAGCAATACCTACAAATTGGGCTCTAAGCAGGGCGTGCTCTTAGGCGAGGTTGACACAAACGGCTATAGCCTCTCCGCAGCGGGCGTGAACGTAAAGCTCGGCAACGGCAAGACCACGCGTGATCTGCCGCCGATGGTTTACACGACCAATGCGGCCGCCGTAAACATGAAGTCGTATATCGCGTTTGGTGACTATAACGACACACTGGAAGCACCTGACAAGGGGATCACGCTCTACGGCGCGGACAATACCGCCACCACGGCAGCGAGCCCGTATGTGACCACGAGCCCCGTAAGCACGCTGGCGGCGCGTGCCTCCGACAACGACACCACCGATCGCTACCTGTTTGGCGACGGCGCCACCATCGACACCGCGGCGACCGTCCAGAGCGAGGCAGGCACCGGTGTTGCCGATCGCTACACCTACACGAATATCGGCGGCATTAATGACAACGGCGCCTATCAAAATAAGTCGAGCTACGATGCCTCATCCGTGGCCAGTAAGTTCAATTCGAATAATGATACAAGCAGCAACCAAGCCACAGCGGATTTCCCCGTTTTGGTGATCTCTGGCAACGACAACACGACGGTCAAGAGCTATCTAAACATCGTCACGAACGGCGGCTTCTCCGATGCCTGCAGATTGAATAACGAGAATGGCACCAATCCGCACGTGACGGCCAAAGCAGAGGTTTTCCAACTCAAGGACGGTGTGTTCGTTAAAGACGGTGACGCGTCGAACAATCCCACGCTTCGCGTAGTGAACAATGGCAAGAACAATATGTCGTTTAGCCCAAGCTCCGATTGGGACAACGGCAAAGGTCGCTTTACGCTCCTGACCGTTACCTTTACCGAGGCGGGTCAGAGCTACAACGTTCAGGTGCCGATCATCGTTAAGCGCAAGCTCGAGATCGATTTCACTGCAACGTATGATTACGGCACTCAATTTAAAGAAAAAGACTACGCTAACCTTGGAAAAGATGCACACGTGCTTACGAGCTTTGGCGAGCCGATGACGGGTCTGCTTACCTGGACATACAATTCTGCCAATGGGAAGGAAGTCGACTTTGGCTGGGACAGCTATATGGCTGCTGGCGGCTCGATGAAGGGGCTCGGCAAGAGTATCCTCTTCAATGGTGCCGACGGAAGGTTGCCCCAGGGCACCCAGCTTACGCTCATCGATGCGAACGTTGATGGCAAGGCCGGTGGCAGAGAGTATCACTATACGGTGGGCGAAGGCGGAGCAACGAGCGTTTCCCTGAGCGGAAACGACGGCTTTAAGGATTCTGCGGGCAATCCATATCAGGAGCGATGGCTGAGCGAGATCTTGGGTGTGTCGGCCACGCAGGATGGCGCCGGCACATGGACCGTGTGTGATAACGAGGCAGAGGCGACCGCTAAAGCGAAACTCGATGGCAAGTGGACGCTGTTTAAGGTTGCGGGTGCTGACGTTCCCAGCAACAGTCGCTATACGCTAAAGGTACCCAAGGAGAAGGATACCGGCAGAGAGAAGCGTGCATCGGAGAGCGTCTACCTAGTTGTCAACGTGCCCAAGTCGGGCGACGGCGTGACGCAAGCTAGTATCAACGGTTTTACGGCTTCGTCTATTGACTCGAATTCTTCGGGTGGCCGCATATCTTGGAATCTGCATCATGTTTTACGCACCGATGGCAGCGACGATATTCAAAACAGTACGGCATCGACATACAGCATCTTGTCCAATTATGAGCAGAATGTAGTCGACAAAAAAGATGGGGCGTGCATTCCGGTTTCGAAGTCGGAGGACGGTGCCGCCTACGTTCTTTCTCTCGATGTCATGGATACGGTTACGTTTAGCCCGAGCCAATACTATACAGAGAGCGACCATCTGTTCTATCAGCTCGATACATCGCTGTGTCGCTATGGCGCCAACAACAACCTAATGGGAGTAAGCAGTTTCCCGAGCGGAACTTCGGCAATTGCGAAGTTCTATGTTGCCATCGGCAATCAGAACTACAGGTGGAGTGGCAGCGATTGGGAGCCGTATGACGCTTCGACGCCTGCGTTTACACAGATTGTGACGGATACGGGTGATGACTCACTGAGGCTCACGCTCGACCATGACCTTGCCGGAATCCGCAAGCGTGCAGCGGGCGGATCCTTTACCGTGCGTACGGTAGTGGAAGAGATTCGCCTTACGCCGGACGGCTGCAACAAGGTTATCTCCCTGTCCAAGCAGTCTGGCGAGGACGCCTGTACCAAGATGTCCTATACCGCCAAGCTTTCGACGCGTAAGGAAGGCCTTAATACCTCGAGCCTGACGCAGACGAAGCGCGGTAACGTCGGGTACTATCGCATGGACACGGGTGATACGACCATTACGCTTTCTGCGCCAGATAAGTCGCAGCTTGGCATTAACGTGGACGACCTGCGTCCGATCGCGAATGGCACGATTGGTCTGGGTGCCACGTATGAACTGGGTGGACTCAGCAACGCCGCCGAGGCAATTGCGAACGCAGACTCTGTTGTGTACACGCTCTCGCTTCAGCGCCGCGGAACCGACGGCACGTATGAGAGCGTAACGGATGATATCTCAAACTACGTAACAGTGACGGAGAGTAAGCTTGCCGCGGTCGCTCCCTCCGGTAGCACGATCACCTTCACTGACTCGAAGGAGAACGGCAAGTTCAAAACGAAGAACGGTAATACGACGTTTAGCCTGCCCTTTACCGTTAAGGTCAACACGCAGGTTGAACAGCGTGAGCAGTTCTACGCGAACTATCGCTTGGTGATGACAGCGAGCCTGGTTAAGGGTGACGTGGCGAGCGCAACGCCTCAATCGCCCGACTATGTGACCTATACGCTCACGAGGGTGAACCTCAACGGCATCGACCACTAGTTCCGAAGCCAACTGGCTTCGCAAAGGGGGCGGCAACCACCCGGTTGCCGCCCCTTTTCTTGTTCTCCTGGCCTGCTGCTGCCCCAGCTTCCCACCTAGCTTTCCAGCTTTCCACCTTAGGTGGTAAGTTAAGTGGAAAGCTGGAAAGCTAGGTGGAAAGCTGGAAAGTAAGTGGAAAGTTGACATGTAGGTGCGGGCTGAAGAGGGGTTAATAATTACACAAACCATACCAGCCAAACAAAAAGATACCAATCTGGTTGGTAAAACACCGTCAATGAGCCGCGAGCTAACTAGCTGCGTAAATAAAACCTAAAGAACTGTTGCAAATTAATGGCAAATGCCCAGATGCCGCCGTACGATTTTCAATTAACTGTTACGCGCAAAACAGCAAAATGCTACTATCTAACATGCACGTAAGAAAGCAGATTAACGGTTAAGGCTAAGAAGTGGCAGGTATGTCGGAAGCAACAAGGACTCGCACGCATGCGCCCGAGGTTAGGCAGCGCGCCGTCGAGGTCCTCCAAGAGGGGGTCGGTCATCGCGCCCTCGCCGCGGAGCTCGGCATTCCCCAGGCCACGGCTCGTCAGTGGGCCCGCGCATATGCCGTGGGCGGTGCCGACGCCGTTCTCAACGCCGGTTCGCATCATCACACCTATTCGTACGAAGTTAAGCTCGCCGTGGTCAAGGACCGCTTGGAAAACGGCTTAACGGTTCGCGAGGCCATGATCAAGCACAAGATTCCTAGCGAGTCTTCGGTCAAGGCTTGGTGCCGTCAGTACCGCGAGAGCGGTGAGTCCGCACTGGTCGATAAGCCGCGCGGTCGCAAGCCGCGCGTTAAAAAGGCGGAATAGCAAACGGGATGGTGCACCCACAGGGGCGCATTTTTCTTGCCGCCCCTCTGCTCCAATGCGGGCGTGCCCTTACCCCGTACGCCTAAAACTCCCCAGTTGACCGAAAACCCGCCGCCGCTACTCCTCAATTGAGCTATAACGTTAAACAATTGCAGCGTTTTAGCATGGGGGAGTGATGGTATGACGCTACTGTATTTCCTTACCCTGTTTCCGCTGGTACCGGCGCTGGGCATGCTGCTCGCGCGCGGTGACCGCGCCCGCGATGCGGCGGGGCTCATAGGCTCCGGCATTATTATGGCGGTGACAGTTGTAGTCGCCGTCATGTTTTTTGGCACGGGTCCGCAGAGCTTTGAGGTTGCCCCCGGCACCTCGCATGTGCTCTCGATCATCAGTTCCGTTATCGACGTCATCCTGTGCGCTGTCATCCTGTACAACGCGTACAAATATAGGAACGCGCTCACCACGGTGCTCGGCATAGTCCAGCTGGTGGGCTCGCTCGCCTTTGCAGCCATGACGCTGCCCGCGGCCGAAGCCGTCACGGCAACGCCGCTCTACCTGGATTACATGAGTGTGATCATGGTGCTTGCCGTCGGCATTGTCGGCAGCCTTATCTGCGTGTACGCCCTGGGCTACATGAAGGACTTCCAGGCCCACGACGAGCACGAGGCAGCGCTGCGCGGGCAGGCGGCGCCCGACCGACGCCCGCAGTTCCTGGCGCTTATGTTCCTGTTCCTCTCGGCCATGTTCGTCATCGTGACAAGCGACAACCTTGAGTGGCTGTTCTGTGGCTGGGAAATCACCACCGTGTGCTCGTTCCTCATGATTGGCTACACGCGCACGCCCGAGGCCATCAAAAACGCTTTCACCCAGATCATCCTCAACATGCTGGGCGGCATCGCGTTTTTGGCCGGACTCATGTACCTGCACGTTAACGGCATGCCGCTGACCATCTCGGGCATGATCGAGCTTTCCAGCGCCGGAACCGCGCAATCCGCGCTGCTGGTGATGCCGGTCCTGTTGCTGTCGCTTGCCGCGCTCACCAAGGCCGCACAGATGCCGTTCCACACTTGGCTATTGGGTGCCATGGTTGCCCCCACGCCCACGAGTGCCCTGCTGCACTCGTCAACCATGGTCAAAGCCGGCGTGTTCCTGATGGTCAAGCTCAGCCCGCTCTATGCCATCTATCCCGTGACCGGCTTTATGGTCACGAGCGTGGGTGCCATCACGTTTTTGCTCGCTGCCCTCATGGCCATCTCGCAGAGCAACGCCAAACGCGTCCTCGCGTACTCCACCATTTCCAACTTGGGCCTCATCAGTGCTTGCTTGGGTGTCGGCGCGCCCGAGGCCGTATGGGCCGCCATCTTCCTGATCCTGTTCCACACGGTGGCCAAGTCGCTGCTGTTCCTGTGCGTGGGCACGGCCGAGCATCATATCGGCAGCCGCAATATCGAGGACATGGACGGTATGTTCAGCCGCATGCCGCACCTTACGCGTCTGATGATGCTGGGCATCATGGGCATGTTCGTGGCACCGTTTGGCATGCTCGTGTCCAAGTGGGGCGCCCTGGTGGCGTTCGCGCAGACCGGCAACGTGCTCATGATCATGGTGCTTGCCTTTGGCTCGGCCGCGACGTTCTTCTTCTGGGGCAAGTGGCTTGCCAAGCTTTCGGGCGTCGACCCCACGGCTCAAAACGTTGAGGTCAATGTCCATAAGACCGAATGGATGGCCCTCAACACCATCGCCGCGCTGCTGATTCTTTGCTGCGTGGCGTTCCCGCTCATCTCGAGCGGCCTGGTGTCGCCTTACTTGGCCATGGTGTTTGGCCGCGTGCCGTACGTTATTGGCAAGGACTCCATGTATCTGATGGTGGTTATCGTGGCGTTTATCGCCGTGGTGCTGCTGACTTCATTCCGCGTGAGCAACAAACCGCACGTAAACGTATATCTTTCGGGTGTGGGAACCGACAATTACCGCCATTTCCGCGGCTCGATGGGACGCGAGGTGAAGGCCGAAAAGCGCAATTGGTACTCGGAGGACGCCCTTGGCGAGAAGCGTATTGGCCCCGCGGGTAGCGTCGTATGCTGCAGCATTATCTTGTTTGCGCTGCTGTGTTGCGCGTGGATTGGGCCCGAGCGGCTTGCCATGAGCGCGCCCTCGGTGCTGCGCGGTAAGTATTTTGAAGGTTCGGGCGTCGTGGGTATTTTTATTGGCACCGTGGCGTTTGCCTTGCTGGCGCCGCTTGTGGGCGGCCTGATCGACGGTCTTGATCGCAAACTTTCGGCCCGTATGCAGGGCCGCGTGGGCCCGCGCCTGCTGCAACCCTTCTACGATGTGGCCAAGCTCCTGCGCAAGGCCCCTGCCAGCGTAAACACCATGGACGATACCTATATGGCATGTGCGCTCATCTTTACCGTTGTGGGTGGCGGCATCTTTGTGTCGGGTTCCAACACACTGCTGTGCGCCTTTATGGTGACGCTCGCCGCGATCTTTGTGGTGTTGGCGTCCGCCTCGACGCAAAGCCCGTTTGCCCAGGTTGGCGCCGACCGCGAGCTGCTGCAGGTTATGAGTTACGAGCCCGCCGTTCTGCTGATGAGCGTGGGCCTGTACCTTGCCACCGACAGCTTTGATTCCATCGCCGTGACGGGGCAGTCGGCCCCCATCATCGTGTACAGCGCGCCCATCTTCCTCGCACTGCTCGCGGTGCTTACCATCAAGCTGCGCAAGTCGCCGTTCGATCTTTCGTATTCGCATCACGCGCATCAGGAGATTGTCCAGGGCGTCGCCACCGAGATGAGCGGCGGCACGCTGGCCAAGATGACCCTTATGCACTGGTGCGAGACCGTGCTGTTTTTGATGTGGGTGGGCATGTTCTTTGTTTGGGACAACCCGGTGAGCTGGGTCGTCGCCCTGGTCGTGATGGCTGCGACGTACTTTGTCGAGGTCCTGATCGACAACACCTTTGCCCGCAGCACCTGGCGCAGCTGCTTTAAGCTCGGCTGGGGCGTGGCGCTGGTGTTTGGCCTGCTCAACCTTATGCCCATCCTCGTCGACGTGTTTATTTAGGAGGCGGCATCCATGGATCATAAAATGTCGCGCTCGCCGTGGGTTATTCATTACGACGGCTCGAGCTGCAACGGATGCGATATCGAGGTGTTGGCCTCGCTTACGCCGCTGTTCGATGCGGAGCGCTTTGGTGTGGTCAACACCGGCAACCCCAAGCATGCGGACATCTTTTTGGTGACGGGCTCGGTCAATGCCCAGAACCTGCCCGTCGTGCGCCAGATCTACAACCAGATGCTCGAGCCCAAGTGCGTGGTGGCCTGCGGCATCTGCGCGTGCTCGGGCGGCGTGTTCCGCGATGCCTACAACGTGATCGGCGGCGTGGATCGCGCGATTCCCGTGGACGTGTACGCGCCCGGGTGCGCCATTCGCCCCGAGACGGTGATCGATGCCATCGTGGAGGCGTGCGGCATCTTGGACCAGAAGGAGACCGTGATGCGCGCCGGTGGCGATCCGCTCACCGTAGGCGGTGCCGCTACCTGGGACGGTGGCGTTGAGCTGGGCGAGGACGGGTTTGTGGCAGCTGCGGGGGCCGGCGACACGGCCGCTGGGACGCCCGCCACGCCCGTTGCTGCGAAGGAGGCCGAGTAATGCAAAAGGCTATCTATACCACCGTCGGGATCGACGAGCTCCTGTCGCATGTCCAGGCGCTCAAGGGCGTCGGCGCGCGCTTTGTGCAAATGCACGCCGAGCGCAACGTCGACGACGGCTCGTATCGCTTGGTCTATACGTTTATCAACGTTCGTGCTGCTCAGGAACATATTGCGCAGGACGGCAGCTATGCGATCGAGAATCTGGTGGTTGAGGGCATCGACCAGTACCAGGAGATTCCGTCCATCAGCTCGTATTACCCCGCGGTGTTCCCGTTTGAAAATGAGGCCCACGACCTGTTTGGTCTTGCCATTACCGATATGCAGATCGACTTTAAGGGCTTTTTCTACCAGGTCTCGACCGCTGAACCCATGAGCGTTATCACGCCCGAGGTGAAGGCTGCGCGAGAGAAAGCCATGAAGGTCCGTGCCGCTGCCGAGGCCAAGGCGCGCAAGGCCGCGGCCGAGAAGGCCGCCGCGGCTGCGGCTGCTTCAGGGGAGGGCGCTGCGAGCGCCGGCGATGCCGCGGGCGTCGCTGCTCAGCCCGCTGCGGCTGCCGGCTCCGATGCTCAGCACGATGAGGCTGCTGCGAAGGCCGCACTCAAGGTTGCCGAGATAGAGGCAAAGCTCGCCGCCATGGATCCCGAGAAAGCGGCCAAGGTCCGTGCGGCGCTTGCCGCCAAGGCCGCCCGCGACAAGCAGAAAAAGGAGGCGTAAGGCCCATGGCACATCGCTCCGTTATTCCGTTTGGCCCGCAGCACCCGGTGCTGCCCGAGCCGCTTCATCTGGACCTGGTGATCGAGGACGACCGCGTCATCGAGGCAATTCCGCAGATCGGCTTTGTGCACCGCGGACTCGAGAAGCTCACCGAAAAGCGCGATATGCATCAGTTTGGCTACATCGCCGAGCGCATCTGCGGCATTTGCGCCGTGGGTCACAGCTACGGCTATGCCAGCGCCTGCGAGCGTATGCTCGACATTGAGGTGCCCGGCCGCGTGCAGTATATCCGCACCATTCTGCACGAGCTTTCGCGCATCCACTCGCATCTGCTGTGGCTGGGCCTGCTCGCCGACGCCTTTGGTTTTGAGGCGCTGTTCTATCGGTCGTGGACCCTGCGCGAGCAGATTCTCAAGATCTTTGAGAGCACGTGCGGCGGGCGCGTGATTCTGTCGATTAACGAGATCGGCGGCCTTAAGCACGATATCGAGGACTCCGAGCTGGCGGGCATTGTCCAGACACTCGATGCCATGCGTCCCGACTACGAGGCCCTGGTGCATACGTTTTTGGACGACGACAGCTGCGGCGAGCGTCTGCATGGCGTGGGCGTGATCAGCAAGAAGGACGCGCTGGAGCTTTCGATGGTCGGCCCGTTTGGGCGCGCCTCGGGCGTGGACTACGACGTGCGCATGTTTGGCGACGGTGCCTATGCGGACCTGGCTGCGTTTGAGCCGGTTGTCGCTACCGATGGCGACTGCTATGCCCGCTGCCAGGTGCGTTGCGCCGAGGTCACGCAGGCTATGGACATCATCAAGGAGCTTGTGGGCAAGATTCCGCACGACGGTATCGGTGGGCGTACCAAGCTCACGCCGGCCGACGGCGCGCGCGGCGAGGTTGTGATTGAGCAGCCGCGCGGCGAGGCGTATTACTATGTGCGCGGCAACGGCACCAAGAACTTGGACCGTTTTCGCGTGCGCACGCCGACGTCGCAAAATCTGGCGGGTCTGACGCATGCGCTGCAGGGCGTGCTCCTTGCCAACGTGCCCATGATTATCCTGACCATCGACCCCTGCATTAGCTGCACGGAAAGGTAGGCGCGGCATGAGTTTGCTGACATTTGCCAAGACGGCCTTGGGCTCTATGGTCAAGCAGCCGGTTACGGTGTGCTATCCGCAGGAGGGGCTGACGGCACCCGAGCGCTTGCGCGGGCATATCGTCAATGACATGGATGTGTGCATCTGCTGCGGCATGTGCGCGCGTCGCTGCCCGGCGGGCGCGCTCGCGGTCGATCGCAAGGGCGGTACCTGGTCGATTGACCCGTACGCCTGCGTGGTGTGCGGCGAGTGCATCGAAAGCTGCCCCAAGCACTGCCTGACTATGGACACCGCGCGCACTCCAGTCGCGGCGGACAAGACCCCCACGGTAGAAACCAAGCCGGAGTAGCGCTGGAATGGGGCTGGTATAGCGCTGGAATAGGGGCCGGCGGGGCAAAAATGCCCCGCCGGCCCCGCGCGTGAACGCGTGTGCGGGCCGCCACGCGACCCGTCCAGCCCGAAAATGACCCGTCTGCCACGAAATGGGCCCATCTACTACTTTTGGGCGCCAACCCCCAACCACGGCAAAAAATGTGAAAACAAAACCGCAGGTAGAACGCCTGCGGTTTTCTGGAAAACGGGGGTATGGTCGGGGGTATCGAGTCAAACGTAGTAGATGGGCAGGTTTCGTGGCGAGCGGTTCCGGCTGATCCCTTGGGGACGGAGGAAAACGGATCATTTTGGTCCCGCAAGGCTTGCGGAGGCACTCGCGCAGGGCCGCCCGACAAAACTATGCCGGTTTACGGGGCTGAGTCACGAGTTCCCAACCATGCCGATATTCGTGAAAATGAAACCGCAGGTAGATGAGCCGCCATTTTGCAGAAAACGCGGGTATGGATGGGGGCCCTGAGTTTAGCCCCGTAAACCGGCATAGTTTTGAAATGGCATCATATCGGTAACAGCCATTTTGCTATGCCGGGGCGGTCGGTCGTTGAGTAATTACCCTCGCAGGTAGGCGATGGCGATTTGGGTGCGGTTGCGCAGACCCATTTTGGCAAGGATCGAGCTGATGTGGTTGCGCACCGTGCCTTCGCCCATATAGGCGGTGGCGGCGATTTCCTTGTTATCGAGACCGCGGGCGATGAGCTCGGCGACTTCGAACTCGCGGTCGGTCAGACCGGCAAAGGCCGCGGGCCGGTGGGGCGCGCCCGTCTTGTTGCCCATCCCGTCAAAGTCAACATCTTCGATCGCCTTACCCTCGAGCACGCGTTTGCCGCTCATGACCTGCGCCAACGCCGGAGGAATGGCGGCGACATCGGTTTTAATCAGGTAGCCGCGGGCGCCCAGTTTGAGCGCCGACACAATGTACTCGTCATCCGAGAATGTCGTCAGAAACACCACGCGCGCCGCAGGGTCGCGCTCAAGGATTTTGCGTGCCGCCGAAAGTCCGTCACGTCCCGGCATCTGGATGTCGAGCAGCGCGATGTCGGGCGCGTGCTCGGCGTAGAGCGCGACCGCGTCGTCGCCATTGGCGCCGGTGCCCACCACCTCGATCTGCGGCTGGGCGCCCAGGATAATCTTGAGCGAATCGACCACCAAGCGGTCGTCGTCGACAACAATGAGCCTCATCGGTCCTCATCTCCTTGCTGTTTGGGAACGGTGGCAAACACGCGCCAGCCGCCGGCGCCGGCAAGCGGGCCGGCGGTGAAGGTGCCGCCAAGCGCCTCGATGCGCTCGCGCATGGAGGCGAGCCCCATGCCCTCCGCGGCGCCGCGGCCGCTTGCTTGAACCCCGCCCACGCCATCGTCGGTAACGATGAGCTGGTAAAACGACGGATGCTCCATGTACCGTATGGTGACAGCATGGGCGCAAGCGTGGCGCATGGTGTTGGAGAGCGCTTCGCGCAGGACCGCCGCAAAGCAGTTGGCGACATTTGCGGGCGCATGCTCGGCCATAACTTCAAGCTCAATCTGCGGGCCGCCGTCCGAGCGCACGCCTTCAACAATGCGTTCGAGCTGCACGGAAAGGTCGACGGCGTTGTCGTTGAGCGCATGGACGCTGGCACGTACGAGCTGGAGCGCCTCGTCAACCGTGCGTTTGACGTCGGCGAAATCGGCGGCGACGCCGGGCTCGTCGGCGTGCACGACGCGCAGGGCCTCGGTCTGCAGCGAGGCACGCGTGAGCTGGTGCCCGACATTATCGTGGATCTCGCGCGCGATGCGGGCGCGTTCGGCGAGCGTCGCGAGCTCGACTTCGTAGTCCTGGCGGTCGGCAAGGTCGCGGTTGCGCGCCTCGAGCGCGAGGGCTCGTTCCTGCAGCTCGTCTCGGGTACGGCGCATGCGCTGCTGCTCGCGCTCTAACTGGGCGGTACGTAGCGATAGCAAGGTGGCGGCAACCGAAAGGATGGCGGTCAGCAGGAGCGTTCGGGCGGTGAGCGCGTCGGTGCGAAGGTCCGCGACGAGCGCAAAGACAAAGACGACGCCAATGCCCAGCGCGATCCAGGCGTGCTCACGGCGCACGCGCCGCGCGATGTCATAGAGGGCGAGAGGCGAAAACGGCACAAACGGCGGCACGAAGACAGCCGCGATGACGTAAACGTAGCTCGCGGCCTCGCTCGCACGGCGGGCGCGGTTCCCCCGTGCGACCTCGGCTAGCGAGGTGGCAATAACGCCAAGGCAAAACGCCGCGACCAGGTGAGCGTTCACAGCAAGACCCATGGCGGCCGCAATACAGCACGCCAGCACGATCAATTTGTCGAAAAGCCTGTTCATACGGGTATTGTACGCGAAGCCGCGCATGGTGGAGGGGCCGCCTGCGCAACCGTGACATTCCTCCCGCGTGGCAAAGCGGTCGCGTCAGCAGGCTACGCGACCGCCCCGCACTCGTGACAAAGCTCACTGGTGCGCGCCGTCAGCTCCTGCGATGATGCAATCATACCGGGCCACAAGCAACAGAAGGGCCGCCTCATGACAGACATCGTCCACGTCGAAAACCTCGTTAAGCGCTACGACGACCTTATTGCGCTCGACCACTTTAACCTGAGTATCGCCCCCGGCGAGATCTTTGGCCTGCTGGGCCCCAACGGCTCGGGCAAGACCACGTCCATCAACTGCATCCTGCAGCTGCTCGCCTACGACAAGGGCACCATCGAGCTGTTCGGCGAGCGCATGACGCCCGCCCGCTACGATCTCAAGCGCCGCATCGGTGTGGTGCCGCAGCAGGTGGCGGTGTTCGACGAGCTCACCGTGCGCGAGAACATCGACTATTTCTGCAGTCTCTACGTCAACGACCGCAAGCGCCGCCGCGCGCTGGTGGACGAGGCGATCGACTTTGTCGGCCTGGGCGACTTTACCAAGTTCCGCCCTGGCAAGCTCTCGGGCGGCCTGGCGCGTCGTCTCAACATTGCCTGCGGCATCGCGCACAAGCCCGAGCTCATCTTTTTTGACGAACCCACGGTGGCGGTCGACCCGCAAAGCCGCAACGCCATCCTGGAGGGCATCTGCCGCCTGCGCGACGAGGGCGCCACGGTGGTGTATACCAGCCATTACATGGAGGAAGTCGAGCAGATCTGCAGTCGCATCATGATCATGGACGGCGGCCGCGTGCTGGCGCAGGGCACTAACGACGAGCTCAAGCGCATGATTCAGATGGGCGAGAAGATTGTAATCGAGGTCGGCGAGGTTCCGAGTGCGGCGCTCGGTGCCGTCGCAAGCCTGCCGCACGTTCTGGACCTTTCGGCAACGGCGGGACAGCTCACGTTTTCGTGCGAAGCGAGCCCGCACAACCTGACGGACATTCTCGATGCGCTGCGCTCGCATGACGTGCCGCTCGGCCGCATCTATTCCGAACCGCCGACCCTCAACGACGTGTTCCTCGAGATCACCGGCCGCGAGCTGCGCGACTAGGGGGCGGCCATGTTCAACACCATCATCACCACGGTCAAGACGCTGCTGCGCCGGCCGAGCACGTGGGTCTGGGGCGCTCTCTTTCCTATCGCGCTTTCCACGATGTTCATGTTTATGTTTGCGAACCTCAGCTCCGACGGCACGGTCGACCCGGTGCCGGTTGCCGTCGTGGCGGACGAGGCCTGGGATGCCTCGACCTTTAAGGATGTGGCGGCTTCGCTTGCCAAGGCAGGCGACGATCAGCTGCTCGATGTGAGCGAGTACGAAGACTTGGCTGTCGCGCGCAAAGCGCTCAAGGCCGGCGAGGTCGCGGGCATCTATACGGTTGATGCCGCGGGCACGCCCAGGCTCACGCTGCTGTCGAGTTACGACAGCTCGCGCGCCTCGTCGGTGCTCACCGACCGCAGCATCCTTGAAACGGTGGCAAGCTCGTATACACAAAATGTCGAGCTCATGCGCCAGATTGCCCAGGACAACCCGGCGGCGCTCGCCGATCCGGCGGCGGTTGCGCACGCCCTGTCGCTCGAGGGCGGAACCCGCCGCGTGAGCCTGACTCGTGCCACGCCCGATGGCACGGTCATCTACTACTACGCGCTCTTTGGCCTGGTCGCGATGATGTCTGCCGAGTTCGCCGCCTTGGGCGTCGTCGATTTGCAGCCTAATCTGTCGGGCCTTGGCGCGCGCCGCTGCGTGGGCGGTCTTTCCAAGACGGCGTCGCTGGCCGGCATTTTTGTCGGCTCGTGGCTGGTTTCCTTTGCATCGATGGCGGTTGCGATCGGCTACGTGCGCCTGGTCGTGGGCGTCGACTTTGGCGGGCGCGAGGGGTTGTGCCTGCTGGGCGGGGCTGCATCCGCGCTTGCCGCCACGAGCCTGGGGCTTTTTGTGGGCACGCTTCCCGTTAAGGGCGGCAAGGCATCCAAGTCGGGCATCCTCACGGGCTTTGCCACCACGTGCGCCCTGTTCGCCGGCCTCTACGGCGAGCCGGCGATGGCGCTTGCCGACGACGTCGCCCGCGCTTGTCCGGTCGAGTGCTGGCTCAACCCCGTCAAGCTCATCTGCGACATGTTCAATCGCCTGTATTTCTTTGAGGACCTGGGGCCCTTCGCTGTTCGCGCCGGCGCGCTCGTCCTGATGGCCCTGGTGTTTGTCGCCGCCGCTACGCTGATCTTTGGAAGGAGCCGCTATGAGCACCTTTAAGACCGCGCTTCGCATGGCGCTGGCGCACCCGTTCTACCTGCTCATCTATACGGTGTTCATCTCGCTCATGGGCGTATTCATCGCGGCTTCGGTGAGCTGGAACTCGTCGCAGCTTACCGAGTACAAGCCCTACGACACCAACGTGATCGTGGTCGACCGCGACAATAGCGACCTTTCGCGGGCGCTTACCAAGCACCTGGGCTCACGCTTTGACCTGGTCACGGGCATCGGCGACGACACATACGACCTTGCCGACGCGCTCTCCAAGAGCAACAGCGCCAAGGGTAGTGCCGATTGCGTGTTCTTTATCCCGGAGGGGTTTGAGGACGATCTTGTTGCAGCCGCCCGTGCGGGGGAGGCCCTGCCCAAGCTCGACGTGACCTATGGTTCCGGCACCATGGCGGCGGCGCTTTCGTCCGCCGAGGCCTCGCGCTGGATCTCGCTCGCGGGCGCTGCGGCGGCGCTTGAACCCGCTGCCTCCAACGGTGACGTCGCAAGGGCCGCCGAGCACGCGGCCGCAAAGCGCGCGGAGGTCCAGATCGAGCAGGTCAAGGTCGAATCGACTGCTGCTACCACGCTCGAGTCGTACTTCAACTTTGGCGCGTACGCGATCATCTCGTCGGTCATCGTGTCGGTGGGACTGGTGTTTTCGGGCATGAACGAGCCCGAGCGCGTGCGCCGCATGGATGCCAGCCCGGTCTCTGAGCGCCAGCGTTCGCTCGCTGTGTTCGCGGCCGCCGCCGTGCTCACCGTCTGCATCTGGCTCGTGTCGAGCATGATGGGCGTCGTGGGCTTTGCCAGCGCGGTTGCCGAGGTCGGCGTGGGTCGCGTGTGCCTGGCGCTGGCGGCAACGTTTGCCCTGGCGTGCACGCCGCTGGCCGTTGGCTTTACGCTGTCGAGCCTGGGCGCGCGCGAGGAGTTGCTCAACGGCGTGGGCAACTTGCTCGGCTTGCTCATGACGTTTTTGGGCGGCGCCTGGATGCCGCTGTCGCTCATGGGTCCGGCCGTGCAGACGGCGGCGCACTTTGTGCCGACGTATTGGGTGAGCGACGCGATCGGCAAGGCGCTTGCCTCGGACCTGACGCCTGCCGTGCTGGGCGACATCGCCTGCGACCTGGGCGTCACGGTGCTCTTCGCCGCCGCCATCGCCGCCGTAGGCCTAGCCCTCGCGCACAACAAATCCCACGCCTAGCCACCTAGTCATTGGGGACGTTCTTAAACGACTGGTCGCTGGGGACAGTCTTTGCCGATTCGCCGGCTCGCCGGCCGGGCTGGCAAGGACTGTCCCTGGCGGCACTCATTGGGGGCAGACTTAAATGAGCGATTTCACTCATTTAAGTCTGTCCCCAATGAGTAAGTACCCAATGACTGGTTTGGAAAAAATTGCGCCTGTCGCTTAAAAATAGTTCACCGTGGTTTACTATTAGCTTAGAAAAGTAGCAGAAGGCTAACAACGGGGGATAGCATGTCGACAAAGCAAGCCTATGTCCAGGTCAGCGGGCTCAAGAAACACTATGGCGACGGTGATGCGCGCCTGACGGTGCTCGACGGCATCGACACGTCCATCAACCGCGGCGAGATCTGCGTCATGCTGGGACCCTCGGGCTCGGGCAAGTCGACCTTTCTCAACCTCATTGGCGGCCTGGAGGATGCCGACGGCGGCTCCATCATGGTGGACGGCTGCGACCTCACCGCGCTCAAGCCTGCCGATCTGGGCGAGTACCGCCGCCGCGAGCTGGGCTTTGTCTTCCAGTTCTACAACCTGGTGCCCGACCTTACCATCAAGGAAAACATCGAGGTCACGGCGCACCTGTCCAAAAACCCGCTCAATGTCGACGACCTGCTGCGTTCGCTGGGCCTCTACGAGCACCGCAACAAGTTCCCACGCCAGGTCTCGGGCGGCCAGCAGCAGCGCTGCGCCATCGGCCGTGCACTCGTCAAAAACCCAGGCCTGCTGCTGTGCGACGAGCCCACGGGCGCGCTTGACTACAAGACGTCCAAGGAAATCTTGCAGCTCATGGAGGATGTCAACCGCACCTACGACTGCACCATCATCATTGTCACCCACAATGCCGCCATCGCGCGCATGGCAAATCGCGTGCTGCGCCTGCGCGACGGGCGCATCGTCGAGGATGAGCTCAATGAGTCACCCGTCGCGGCCGCCGAGCTCGATTGGTAGGCGGCGCCATGACACCTCTCGCAAAACGTCTCCCGCGCGAGCTGCGCCGCAATATCGGCAAGTACCTGGGCATCTTTTTGCTTATGTGCGGAAGCATCGCCCTTACCTCGGGCTTTTTGCTCGCGGCGCATTCCATCGGCTGCCTCATCGACGACATGCGCGACGAGTACACGATCGAGGACGGCCGCGTGACCACCTCCTTCGAGGCTACCAAAGACCAGCTCAAGGCCGCCGAGGATGCAGCCGGCGACGTCGGCGGCGTTACGTTCTACAAGAACTTCTCTATCGACGTCATCATCAAAAAGGCGGCTGGCGACGACGGCACCAAGCGCACCCTGCGCACCTACGCGCATCGCACCAAGGTTGACATTGCGTCCTACTGCGAAGGCAGGCAGCCCAAGACGGACGATGAAGTGGCAATCGACCGTGTCTTCGCCACCAACAACGACCTCGCCGTGGGCGATAAGGTCGAGCTTGAGGGCCGCACCTACACCATCTGCGGCATCATGACCCAGCCCGATAGCCAGGCGTTGTTCCTCGACAATTCGGACTTTACGGTGAACACCATCACGTACGGCGTGGCCGAGGTCACCGACGCCGGCTTTGCCGCGCTTGAGGACGCCGGCGGCGCGCCTGCCTACACCTACTCCTTTACCTTTACCGATCGCGACCTCCCCACCGCGGATCGCATCGATACGGAGCAGGATATGGTCGAGGCGCTGGCCGATGCCGATGCGCGCGTGGACGATCTGATCGATGCCGATTCCAATCAGGGCATTGGCTATGCGCGCGACGACGTCGACGGCGACTCCATGATGTGGATGACGCTGCTCGACATTATCATCGTGATCATGGCGTTTGTCTTTGTGGTCCTTACCGACGCCACCATCGAGGAGGAGAGCGCCATTATCGGCACGCTGCTCGCCAGCGGCTATCGCCGTCGCGAGATCGTGCTGCATTACCTGGCACTTCCCGCCATCGTGGGCGTGCTCGCGGCACTTTTGGGAACCGCGCTCGGCGTTGCGTTCTTTACCGAGCCCATGCGCGGTCTCTACTACGGCTCGTACAGCCTGCCGCCCTTCCAGGTGTACTGGAGCTGGGAGATCTTCGTGAAGTGTGCCGTGGTCCCCGCCGCTGCGCTCATCCTCATCACGCTGGTGGGCCTGCTTCGCAAGATGGGCAAGACGCCGTTGCAGTTCCTTCGTCACGAGGCGAGCGGCAAATCGGGCACCAAGCGCGGCCTGCAGCTGCCGGAGTGCATGGGCTTTGTCTCGCGCTTCCGCCTGCGCGTCTTCCTGCGCAACCTGGGCAACTTCGCCACGCTCTTCGTGGGCATTGCATTCGCCTCGCTGCTGCTGCTCTTTGGCCTGGCGATTTTGCCCACGATGACGCACTACGCCGACAACCTCGAGACGAGCCTGGTCGCCGAGCATCAGTACACACTCAAGGCGCCGCTGGAGCTCGAGGGCACTACCGAGGAGCGCGAGCAGTGGTCGGCACTCGAGCGCTTGCAGTCGGTTGACGGCGCGCTGCTTTCTGCCGCCCAGGATGCCGATGACGAGCTTGACGGCGCGGCCGATGCGGCGCAGACGGCAGCCGATGCCGCGACCGCATCTCCGTCTGCCGAGAGCCTGACCGCAGCGCAGGATGCGCTTGCCAAGGTCCAGGACAAGAAGGATGCGCTCTACGCGCGCCTTGACGATCTTGCCGATGCCCTCGGCTGCAACCGCGATGAGGCCATCGATCTGATCGACAAGGCCTCTAAGATCGACACTGACAACGACGATATCCACCCGGTCAATACGACCGACAACGGCGCGGGCGCAATCGCGCAGGCCGAGAAATATGCCGTTCACCAGCTGCAGTACGACCGTGGCGACGGCAATGGCGAGGAGACGATTTCTGTCTACGGCATCTCGTCCGATTCGCGCTACTGGAAGGGCCTCAACATCGGCGATGGCCGCGTCGTCTTTGGCGGCGGTCTGCTCGATAAGTTTGGCTGGAGCGAGGGCCAGAAGGTCGAGCTTCGCGACAAGTACGAGGCTCGGGATTATTCTCTTGAGTACGCGGGTAAGGACTGCATCTGGGGTTCAAAGTCGGACATGAATATCTATATGAGCATCGATGACTTTAACGAGCTGTTCGGCAACGACGCCGCCTACTTTAACGGCTATGTGAGCGACGAGAAGCTCGACCTCGATGCTCGTTACTTTGCCGGTGACACCACGCCCGACGACATGCGCGCCGTGGGTGACCAGTTTATCGGCATGATGAGCAAAATGATCGGCATGATGGTCGGGCTCGCGGTGTTTATCTTCCTGCTGTTTATGTACCTGCTGACCAAGGCGGTGATCGACCACAGCGCCCGTTCGATCAGCTACATGAAAGTCTTTGGCTATCGCGATAGCGAGATCTCGCATCTGTACATCCGCTCGATCACGCTGTGCGTGGCGGCGTCGCTCGTGCTGAGCCTGCCGGTCATTATTGGCTCGCTCACGGCCATCTTCCGCTCGATGCTGCTCGCCTACAACGGCAATATCGAGATCTACGTGCCCGCTTGGTCCATGGCTGCATGCGTCGGCATCGGCTTTGCGACCTACCTGGTCGTGGCGCTGCTACACACGCGCTCCATCAAGCGCGTCAGCCTGGCCGAAGCCCTCAAGGTGCAGGAGTAGTCATTGGGGACGTTCTTAAACGACTAGTCGTTGGGGACAGTCTTTGCCGGATCGCCGGCTCGCTGGCCGGGCGGCAAGCACTCATTTAAGTCTGTCCCCAATGAGTGCCTAGCGACTCGGCGTTGCGCTTGACTTCAACCCCACTTCAACGGGTACCATCCTCTATGTCTGTAACGCCATATAGACCGAGGGGATAGATCTATGACCGCAACCGCACCCGCAGCACCGGCAAAGGTGTACTTCACCAACCTGCGCACGCATGCTCGCGAGAGCCAGCTCGACAAGCTCAAGCGCCTCATTCGTCGCGCCGGTATCGAGCAGATCGACTTCGAGAATAAGTTCGTCGCCATCAAGATCCACTTTGGCGAGCTGGGCAACCTGAGCTTTTTGCGCCCCAACTACGCCCGCGCCGTCGCGGACGTGGTGAAGGAGCTGGGCGGCAAGCCCTTCCTCACCGACTGCAACACGCTCTATGTGGGCAGCCGCAAAAACGCGCTCGAGCACATCGACACCGCCTACCAGAACGGCTTTACCCCGTACGCCACAGGCTGCCAGATCATCATCGCCGACGGCCTCAAGGGTACCGACGAGGCGCTCGTCCCGGTCGAGGGCGGTGAGTATGTGCGCGAGGCAAAGATCGGTCAGGCGCTCATGGATGCCGATATCGTGATCAGCCTCACCCACTTTAAGGGCCATGAGCAGGCGGGTTTTGGCGGCGCCATGAAGAACCTGGGCATGGGAGGCGGCAGCCGTGCCGGCAAGATGGAGCAGCATGCCGCCGGCAAGCCGAACGTCGCGACTGAGCACTGCGTTGGCTGCCGTGCCTGCGAAAAGATCTGTGCGCACAACGCCATCTCGTTTGACGATACCCGCGAGCGCGAGCTTGCCAACGGCAACGCCCGCACGGTGCACGTGGCCGCCATCGACCACGACCGCTGCCTGGGCTGCGGCCGCTGCATCGGCGTGTGCAACCAGGACGCCATCAATCCCGACTATGACGCCGCGGCCGACGTGCTCAACTGCAAGATCGCCGAGTACACCAAGGCTATCGTCGACGGCCGCCCGAGCTTCCACATCTCGCTCGCCATGGACATTAGCCCCAACTGTGACTGCCATGCCGAGAACGACACGCCCATCGTCAACGACATCGGCATGTTCGCGAGCTTCGACCCGGTCGCCATCGACCAGGCCTGTGCCGACGCCGTTCTGGCATCCGAGCCGCTGCCCAACACCGTGCTTACCGACAGCGCGGCCAAAATGGAGCACAATCACGAGCCTTTGAAGGGCGAGCAGGCTAAGGACCCCTTCTGCATCACGCACCCCGACACCGACTGGCGCTCCTGCATCGCGCATGCCGAGAAGATCGGCCTGGGCACGAGCAAGTATGAGCTCATCGAGGTCAAGTAGCACCTAGCTATTGAACAAAACAAGCGCCTCTGTGGCGTAAGTCGAGCAAAAGCCGCCCGTGAGCACAGCGCCCACGGGCGGTTTTCCGGAAGTATGCGGCAAATTTCGAGGCCGCCGAGCACACGACGTTTTTTGGCAACAAAACCCCTGATAAATTGTTGATAAAACTGCGGTCTGGTCGGCAGTTCCAGATTTTGCCGCATACTTCCGAAAATAGGGGGTCAGATAAAGCCCCGGACGTTGCTTTTTGCCTAAAAATTCTTTCCGAGGAAGTCGTCGACCGTATTCCAGTAGAGCTCGGGGTCAACTTGCGCACTCTTGGCGTGGGTGGCGCCATGGATGGTGAGCTTTTGCTTGACCTTGCTGGCGCACGCGTCGTAGTTTTGGTCGAGCATGCTGTACGGCACAAAGGTGTCCTGGTCGCCGTGGATAAACAACATGGGAACCGTCGCGTGTTTGAGTTGCTCCACACTGCTTGCCTCATGAAAGTCATAGCCTGCGCGAACGTTGCACACCAAGTTCGCCACATCGAGCAAAGGGAAGCTGGGCAGGCCGAACACGTCCTTGAGCTGCAGGGAAAACTCGTCCCAAACGCTTGTGTAACCGCAATCCTCGATGATGCATTTCACATTTGCGGGCAGAGATTCCCCCGCGACATTCATGGCCGTCGCCGCGCCCATCGACTCGCCAAAGACCAGGATGCGCGCTTCGGGATCGGCCTGAACGATTCGCCCGATCCACGCGAGGACATCGAGCCGCTCGGGCCAGCCCATGCCGATGTAGTCACCGCCGGAACGCTCGTGGGCGCGGGCGGCGGGTGCGAGTACGTTCATGCCGCGGTCGTGGAAGCGCTTGACGTATCGGGCCATGCCGATGGGCTCGTCGGTGTATCCGTGCAGGCAGACGGCGTAGTCGTGCGTGCTCTCTGACGCCGCGAAATACCAGGCGGCAAGCTCGGTTCCGTCATCTGCGGTGAGGCTGCTACTCTCGCGGTTTTCTTTAAACCATGCCCGCGCCTCGACTGCCTCGGCATCCATCTGCTCGCCCTTTTTGCCGTCCTTGCCGTCCTGCATCATCTTCATGGTGTAGGGCGCTTGGGGATTCAGGGCAAAGTCGAACAAGAAGTTGCCGGCAAACCCCAGCAGCGCGACAACGAGCACCAGCGCAACAACACCGGCTACCTTAAGCTTTCGATGGGAACGTGCGTTTTGAGACATAAGAAGCTTTCCTATAAGATGTTAATACATCAACATTTAATGCAAGCGCATTATGGACGTTCACCGTTGATGCGTCAACAGGCAAAGAATGGGTAAACAAAGGGTCACGTATGGTGCAAATTTCGCACGCGCCCAGACGCTTTGATATAGTGTTGAGAACTCTTTTATGTTGGAGGATGTAACCGGCATGTCCGATTCGAGCGACAGTTCTAAGCCGCGACCCAAGACCGCGGCCGTTCCACACTACACGGTGGGCGAGGAGATCATGAACTCCGTCACCCATGGTGTCGGCTGCCTGCTGGGTATCGCGGGCCTGGTGCTCCTGATCGTATTCGCTGCCTTGCGCGGCGGAGGCCCGGCCCACATGGCCGCGGCGATTGTCTATGGTGTCAGCATTATCCTCGAATACCTAGCCTCCACGCTCTACCACGCGATTCAGCCCGCGCGCGCCAAGCGTGTGTTTCGCATCATCGACCACAGCTGCATCTACCTGCTCATTGCCGGCAGCTATACGCCGTTTTGCCTCATCACGCTCGCAAACGACGGCGGCCCTATGCTGTTCTTTGCCGTATGGGCCATCGCCATTATCGGCATCGCCCTCGAGTGCTTTATGCGCGAACGTCAACCGCACTGGGTAAGTGGCCTGGTCTACTTGCTGATGGGCTGGCTCGTTGTCTTTAAGCTGCCCGAACTTGTGGCACTGCTCAACCCCGTGGCACTTGCCCTGCTCGCCGTCGGCGGCGTGTGCTACACCGCGGGCGTGCCGTTCTATATCGCCAAAAACGTGCGCTATCTGCACAGTATTTTCCACTTGTGGGTGCTCGCCGGCAGCATCTTCCAGTTCATGGCGGTGATCCTCTTCGTAATCTAGCGACCGCGCCCATGCCCTCGCTTCCACGGGCGACCGGCGCAATTGCCCTATCCGTCACCTACGCTTACTACCCAACGTCCCGAATCTTGGAGGTTCGAGAAACTCCCGATGGACATAACCATCTCCCTTATCACCACCCTCGTTTTGACCCTCATCAACGGCTACTTCTCTATGTCCGAGATGGCGCTCACCACGGCCAAGCGCGCCGTGCTGGAGCACGAGGCCGAGGAAGGCGACAAGCGCGCCGAGCGTGCCATTAAGCTGGCTGCCGACTCCGACCAGCTGCTCGCCACCATCCAGGTTGCCATTACGCTCGTGGGCTTCGCCTCGTCCGCCGTCGCCTCGACGAGTCTGTCCGACCCGCTCGCCACGTGGCTCATGAGCTTTGGCATCGCGCCGCTCTCCGCCATCGCGCGCGGCCTGGCGCCGGTCATCATCACCGTCGCGGTCGCCTTCGTATCCATCGTGATCGGCGAGCTCGTCCCCAAGCGCATCGGCCTGGCCAATGCCGAGGGCGTGTCCAAGCAGGTCGTGGGACCGTTGTCGTTTTTCCAAAAGATCGCCCGTCCGCTCGTGTGGCTGACTGGCGCTTGCTCCGATGGCCTGGCCCGCATCCTGCGCATCAAGAGTGCCGACGACCGTCAGAATGTCTCGGAAGAAGAGATCAAGTACATGGTCTCGGAGCAGGACGACCTGCTCGACGAGGAAAAGCGTATGATCCACGAGATCTTTGACCTGGGCGACACCGTTGCCCGCGAGGTCATGGTGCCGCGCGTGGACACCACCATGTGCGAGGACGACGAGACGGTCGCCGACGTGTTGTCCACCATGCGCCAGACCGGCTTCAGCCGCATCCCCGTCTATCACGAGGACCCCGACAACGTCGCGGGCATCGCGCACATCAAAGACCTGATCCAGCCCGCGCTCGACGGCAAGGGCGACCAGCCCATCGCCGGCTTTTTGCGCGACGCCACCTTTGTGCCCGACACCAAGGACATCCTGCCGCTGCTGTCCGAGATGCAGACCTCGCACGACCAGATCGTGGTCGTCGTGGATGAGTACGGCGGCACGGCCGGCATCATCACCATCGAGGACATCGTCGAGGAGATCGTGGGCGAGATCGAGGACGAGTTCGACCCCGACAACAAGTACCTCACGCGCCTTTCGCGCCGCGAGTGGCTCGTCGATGGGCGTTTTTCGTGCGATGACGCGATTGAGCTTGGTTGGCCGCTCGAGGAAAGCGATGATTATGAGACCATCGCCGGCTGGATTTTGGAGCTTTGCGACTCGGTGCCCGACATCGGAGAGGTGTTTGAGGTCGCGGGGTACAAGTTTAAAGTGCAGTCGATGCGTGGCCAGCGCATCTCGCTCATTCGCGTGATCGCTCCGGCCGAAACCGATAAGAAGGATTCCGAGTCTTCGGTAGACGAGCCGACGACGTCGGGTGCGGGTTCCGCGAATCCGCACGACGGCGACGAGTAGGACAAGGAAGAGTAGGGGAGAGTTATGGCAGGCCTGTTCAACATCCTTAAGGTCACCGTCAGCGAGGACAAGATCTGCGCGCATGTGCTGGTGAACCCCGGCATGCCGCTCATGACCTCGGAGGACATCGAGGCCACGGCGCGCGTGTACTACCTGGTGCCGGCGATTGCCAAGCATCTGTGCCTGGGCGATTCCGGCCGCGAGTTCCAGGACTGCATGGGTCAGACCGAGCTCTGCCATCTGCTGGAGCACGTGACGGTCGAGCTCATGAACGAGACCGGTCTTGCCGGTAGCATCTCGTGCGGCCGCACGCGCGTAAGCGAGCATGACGAGCGTGTCTTTGAGGTCGAGCTTTCGTGTCCCGACGACGCACTGGCCATCGGTGCGCTGTCGTCGGCCACCTTTATGATGGACTGGGCGTACCTGCACGCCGACCAGCCTGCCCCCGACGTGGAAGGCACGGTCGCGGGCCTGCGCAACCTGGTGCTGGGCATGCGCGCCGAGGCCGAGGGCAAGGATCCTCACGAGGCCGTCGCCGCCGCGAACGGCGAAGATGCTGCCGAGGACGAGGGCGCTGACGAGGGCGATGTGTCGGTCGACGCCGAGCCCGTTGCCGATGCGACCGCCGAGCCCGTTCCCACCGAGCCCCAGGGCGTCCCCAACTTTGACGACGAGCCCCAGGTGGCGATTGATACCGAGGGTGCGGTTGCCGAGAACCACGAGGCCTCCGCTGCCGTCTTTGGCGGTGCGGCGACGGTTCCGGCAGGACCTGCGCATGAGGGCGGCCTGCCGCTCGTGGACGGCGCCGGCGAGGACCCGGGTGCCACGGTGGCCATGCCGGCTATGCCTCAGGAGTAGGCCTACGCGTTTATCACCATCACGTACCTGCGCCTTTGCCGTACGCAGATGAGCGGAGCGGCAAGTGATGCGCTGCGGGTATAATGGACAGCATTCAAACGGTGGGCACCGACGTGCCCGCAGGAGAGGAATGATCATGGGTAAGACTTTCAGCTTTGTCTCCGGCGCACTTTTTGGTGCTGCTGCCGGCGCTATTATCGGTGTTGCTCTGGCTCCGCGCTCGGGCGCCGAGACCCGCGCCATGGCTGCCGATATCGCCAACGACGCCTGGGACAATATGCGCGACACCTACGAGCACAGCGCCGAGGAGGCCCGTGCTGCGGTGAATGACTTTGGCCCGATGGTCGACGCCAAGACCGACGACCTGCGCGCCAAGGTCGACCTGGCCCGCGAGCGCATGGACCAGCTGCGCGAGCAGCTCAACGACGCCATTTCGGGTGGCAACGTGACGCCTGCCGCCGACGTCGTGGTCGAGAACGCCGTCGAGACTGATGCCGAGGCTGCGGAGCCCTCGACCGAGGCATAATGCGCGCCGGGGATTTTGTCGGCGCCAAGATCTATCGCAAGCCTACCGAGGACAAGCGCACCAAAAAGGACGGCACGCCGCGCAGCCCTAAAAAGCTCGGAAAGATTCACTTTCCGGTCTTTACCCCGGGCGGTACGCGCGTGGTCGGCTTTATGGTCCGCCAGTCCGATATCGCGGGCATGATCGAGCGTCCCGACCGATTCGTAGCGCTCGATGCCATTGGTGTCTACGAGGGCGCCATCGCGGTTGACGACGTCAAGGGCACCTACGATACCGCTGCGGCCAAGCGCCTCGACATCAACCTGGACGATTGCATCATCTGGGTCGGTATGGACGTGCGCACGGAATCGGGCGACGTCGTGGGCTATTGCTCGGACGTTGAGTTCAAGCCGCGCTCGGGCATCGTGCAGGCATTCTATGTGACCGCCGGCGCTGCTTCGAGTGTTTTGGTTGGTGACACGCAGGTGCCGCCGACGATGCTGCGCGGCTACGAGAACGGCGCGATGGTCGTTTCGGACGAGGTCAAGTCGCTCGGGTATTCGGGCGGTGCCGCCGCAAAGGCCGCCGAGGCAAGCGTCGTGGTGGGCGATAAGGTCAAAAAGGGCGCCAAGGTGCTCGATGACAAGGGATCGGTCGCCGTGGACAAGGGCAGCCGCGCGCTGGGCAAGCAGCTCGGCAAGACGCGCGGTATGTTCAAGGCCTTTAAGGACGAATATCAAAAGGCGAGCGGGGGCTCGTCAAAAGCTAGCAAATAGCGACGTACCAAATGATGGGAGGCGAGCCGGAGACATGTTGCTCCGGCTCGCTGTGTTTATGGGGGAGGGCACATGCGCCAAAACGGATCTAACTTAAACGGGCGCTCGGGTGCGCGTCCGACGGCGCGCCGCGACCTGGGGCAGCTGCCCAGCGGTCAGCGCCGCCGTCGCCGTAAGCCCGGTGCGATGTACCTCAACCATAGCCGCGGGTTTAGCGACCGCAGCGCGCGCATCGGCAACGGGCGCTCGCCGCGCCGACCGTCCCGTCTGCCCTATGCGCTCATCGCCGTGGGTTGCGCGCTCGTGCTGTTTATCGCTGCCGTCGTGGGCTACGTCAACCGCAGCGTGGACGTGGAGCTCAATGGGCAAAAGACCGCGGTGCGCGTGGGCTCTACGTTGCAGAATCTCATCGACGACCAGGAGTTGACTGACGCCTACGACGCAGGCGACCTGCTGGCCGTCGATGACAGCGTGCTCAAGCGCCATGGGGGCGAAAAGCTGTCGGTGAAGGTCGACGGCAAGCGCGTGAAGCAGGGCAAATGGGATAGCCGCGAACTTGAGGGCGGCGAGAAGGTGACGGTCAAGGATGGCCGTAACACCTACGAGAAGCACGAGGTTCAGGCTACGGTTATCGAGCCCAAGCTCAAGGTCGAGGGCACGGGCGCTATCGAGTATGTGCAGACGTGGGGTGCCCAGGGCCGCTCGGAGGTGTGGGTCGGCGAGCAATCGGGTAAGACGCAGGACCGCGGCGAGGTTGTGCCCGCCACCGATTGCGTCGTTGCGTGCGCCAGCGTGGCGCCCAAGGGCAACAAAAAGTACGTGGCACTGACGTTTGACGAGGGTCCGAGCGGCGCCACCAAGCAGATCTTGCAGGTGCTCAAGGAAAAGGGCGTCACCGCGACGTTCTTCCTTTCGGGCGATGCGGTCGAGGCCTCGCCTGCCACGGCCAAGGCGATTGTCGATGCCGGGTGCGAGATCGGATCCAACAGCTACAGCGACGATTCGCTCAAGGGTCAGGACCGTGAGGCGGTACGCGAACAGATCACGAAAGGCACCGATGCGATTAAGTCGGCGACCGGCGTGAAGACGATGCTGCTGCGTGCTCCCTACGCTGCCTTTGACGAGCAAAACTGGATTGATGCGATGGACCTGGTCTCCGCCGTGGTCTCGTGGAATATTGACTCGGGCGACTGGCTGCTCAACGGTGCCGACGAGCAGGTCTCAACGGTGCTCGATTCGGTGACGCCGGGCAATATCGTGCTGCTCACCGATAGGGACGAATGCGCCGAGCAGACGCTCGAGGCGCTGCCGCAGATCATCGACGGCCTTGTCGCCGACGGCTACAAGATCGTGACGCTCAGCGACCTGGTCAAGACGGACACGTCGCTGAGCAAAAAGCTCACCTCGCTGACGAAGGTCACCATGCCCAAGGACGCCGTGTTCCCCCAACTTGCCGAGGACGATGACACCACAGAGTAGTCATTGGGTAGTCGTTTAAGAACGTCCATTACAGTCGAAATTGTCAGCCCGGGCCCGTCTC